>JBBIII010000159.1:0-7294 GCA_037446575.1 Ignavibacteriales bacterium | reverse complement strand
TTCTTTCTCCTTAAATTCCTTCTGTTCCTATTAGAATGCCTTTAATTTCGGATAAAATTTCTTCGTCTTCAAATAAATTTTGCTTAATTGAGCCGGATGGGCAAGTGGCAACACATGTACCGCATCCTTTACATAGAACTTCATTTATGACTGCTTTATTTTTTATATCATCTCTGGTAATTGCATTATAAGGACAAATTGTTAAACATGTTCTACAGCCGGAACATTCTTCTTCAACAACAAAGGCAGTATTAGGTTCAAGTTCGACATAGCCGGTGTCGATAAGCTGTAATGCTTCGCAGGCGGCGGCGCCTGCTTGCGCTACAGTATCTGGAATGTCTTTCGGTCCTTGACAGCAACCTGCAAGGAATATTCCATCAGTAAAAGTATTGACGGGCGCAAGTTTGGGATGCCGCTCCAAATAGAATCCCTCTGTTGAACAAGTAATGTTGAACATGCGGCGAACTTCCTGTGCATCGCTGTTAGGTTCTAAGCCGACAGAGAGTATAACCATATCAACAGGAATTTTTAGCATTCTTCCAATCAGAGTATCTTCCGCTTTTACAATGAGTCTTCCAGTTTGATTATCTGTTGCCTCTGGAAAGATGTCTGCGACTCTGCCTCGGATAAAATGCACTCCTTCTGATGCAACACGGTTGTAGAATTCCTCCATACTTTTACCCGGTGAACGCATATCTATGTAAAAATTATAGATTTCTGCTTCTGTACGTTCTTTTATAAGATGCGCTAATTTTAGCGAGTACATACAGCATACACGCGAACACCAACGGTTCGTGTTTTCATCTCGCGAGCCGACACAATGAATGATGCCAATTGTTTTCGGCGCAGTTCCATTCCGAAGCACGACCTGCCCAGATGTAGGGCCAGATGCATTGATAAGGCGCTCTACTTCTAATGAAGTATATACGTTAGAATATACGCCATATCCATAATAAGGTATCAGTTTGGGATCAACAGTTTGAAATCCTGTTGCAATAACAATTGTCCCTGCTTCAATTTCTTTAATCTCCTCTTTTTGATTGAAATTGATTGCATTACGATCAGCACAGGCTTCTACGCAAGTTTTTTTACATTTTCCAGATTTGAATTCGATACAGGTTTCTTCATCAATAACAACAAGTTGAGGAACCGCTTGAGGAAATGGAATATAAACGGGTTTGCGGTTGCTAAGTCCCAAGTTGAATTCATCCGGTGTTTTTCCTTCTTTGTAGACGCATTTTTCAATGCAGTCTAAGCAACCAATACAAAGTTCTTCATTTATATATCGAGGTTTTCTGCGAACAGTAACTTTGTAATTACCTACAAAGCCGTCAACTTTTGTAACTTCCGAATATGACCATAAAGTTATGTTAGGGTGTTGCCTAACCGCTGTCATTTTTGGCGTTAGAATACAAGCGGCACAATCGAGTGTGGGAAATGTTTTATCAAACTGCGCCATATGTCCGCCGATAGTTGGCTCTCGTTCAATAAGATAGACATGCTTGCCAGCATTGGCTAAAGAAAGAGCTGTGTGAATTCCTGCAATTCCACCGCCAACAACTACTGCATTCGGATTAATTGGAACGCGTTTCCGTTCGAGCGGTTTATGGAAATTAACTCGATGAATTGCCGCTCGTATTAAATCTTTTGCCTTTTCAGTTGCTTCATTGCGATTTGTATGCACCCAAGCATTATGTTCGCGGATATTTACCATCTGGAAATAGAAAGGATTGAGCCCGGCTTTCATAGCAGCGCAGCGGAAAGTTTGTTCGTGTAAAAAAGGCGAACAAGCCGCAACAACAAGCCGGTTTAGTTTCTGTTCTTTTATGTCCTGCCGTATCAATTCCTGCCCCGGATCAGAGCACATATATTTATAATCGCGAGAAATTGCAACGTTTGGAAGACTTGAAGCATATTCCTGAATAATTTTAACATCTACCATTGAAGCTATATTAACGCCGCAATGACAAATGTAAAATCCAATACGCACTTCGCCATTAGTTTTTTTCATAGGATTATCCTCCAATCGATTCTGATAGAAGTTCCGTAATATCGCGCACCTTAATTTTTCCTTCATAACCAAGTACTTTTACAGAATCTTCAAAACGAGACACTTCATAGGGACACGCAATAGCGAGCACATCAGCGCCAGTATTAATTGCTTCTTTTACTCGAATATCGGAAAGCCGCTCCATGTTTTTAGATTTATAATACGCATCCAACCACATACCGCCGCCTCCACCACCACAGCATATAGAGTTGACACGATTGTGAATCATCTCCACAAGTTTGATCCCCGGTATCGCATTCAATAGCGCTCGTGGTTCATCATAGAAATTATTGTGCCGTCCAAGACAACACGAATCATGATAAGTGATTTTGTAATCTAATTTCTTGAGCATGGATTTCAGTTTTGATAAATGATCGAATACATAAGGCACTGTATGAGTAATGGGATAGTCAAAACCAAAAATCGTGTATCGAAATCGGAAAGCGTCAAGTGCGTGGGGATCGGAGGTTACTATTTTATTAAATTTATATTTTTTTAGAATTGCCATGTTATATTCGATAAGCACTTCAGACAAACCTTTTTCCCAAGGCAGTCTACCGCAATCGCCGGCGCTTTTCTCTTCGTGTCCTAATATTGCAAAATCAATTTCTAATTTGTTGAAAACGTAAGCTGTAGCTCGAGCAATTTCCTGACCACGCGGATGATATGCAAGATCAGATTCGACATACCATAGGATATCAGCCGGACGGGAATCTTCAGCAAAAATACGCACAGGCACATTGGCTGTTTTTGTCCATGCGGCGCGTTTACGTCCCGACTCGCCTTGCGGATTTCCATAGCGATATGTATTTTCTAATGCTTTCTGCAGTTCTATAGGCATTTGAGGAAGCTTCATTACAGTTTGCTCTTTGACTAGAGGTAAAAGAATTTCAGTAAGCTTGATTCCGCGTGGACATTTAGTCATGCAAGCATAACAACTTACACACTTGAGCATACTATCCGAAAGAAAAACCTCTTCAAGCAATCCGTCATGTAAAGCTCTGATAATTCGGCGCGGAGGAAATTGCATATACTCACTATAAGGGCAGGTTCCCACACACGTTCCGCATTGAATACAAGAAAGAATGCGGCGTCCTTCTTCAGTTACAGGAAGATCGTCAAGTGTAACGCCCCATAATGATTCAACAACTTGTTGGCTTCCAAGTGTCATGTGAAGCTCCTTTCAGGATTAGTGAATAGATTCCCATACTAATTCTGCAATATCTTTTACAATAATTTTTTCATCATTTTTTGTTGTTTTCACTGCATCTTGAAACATAATTATATCTTTAGGACACGAAGCAGAAAGAATTTCTACACCTGCAAGCGAAACGGCTTCGCGTACTCTGCTTTCAGATGGACGTTCTTGTATACCTGGTTTGTCTTCCATCCAAATTCTTCCTCCGCCGGCACCACAACAGTGACTATATTTTCGATTTCGAGGCATTTCAATAAACTCTTCACAAACAGACCTTAATATTTCACGCGGTTCTTCATAAACATCGTTATAACGACCTAAATAACATGGATCGTGATAAGTTATTTTGTTATGACTGTTATTTTTTACAATAAGTTTTCCGTCCTTTATTAGTTTATGAAGCAATTGTGTATAATGTAAAACTTTGAATGATGCTCCGTACTTTGGATATTCATTTCTAAGTGTGTTGAATGTATGCGGATCTGTTGTTACTATTTGATCAAATTTTATTTTTTGCAGAACAGCAATATTTTTTTCTACAAGCATTTCAAACAGTCCCTCTTCTCCTAAACGGCGCACATCATTACCGGAATTTCTTTCGCTCTCATAGAGAATTCCAAAATCAATTCCAGCGGAATTAAACAAATTTGCCATCGTTTTTGTAATTTCTTGAATTCGTAAATCATACGACGCATAATCACCCACAAACCAAAGGTATTCGACCGGTTCTTTGCGAGCGTCCTTAATTTTAAATGGAAGGTTTTGGGTCCATCGCGCTCGATTCCTATCAGACTGACCAACTGAGTTCCCATAACGCTGTAAGTTCATCAATGCATCCTGAACACCTTTGTCAATCTCACCTTCGCTTACTAAATGTCGACGTAAGTCAACAATAGCGCGAGGTTGTTCTATAAAAACAGGGCAAACAGTTTCGCAAGCGATACAGGTTGTGCATGACCATAATTCATCAGCAGTTATTACCAGTCCATGCAGTGATGGAATTTCAACTTTGCTTTCCGAATTTTTGCCATTCTCTTTACAAACAATAGTATGTTGTTTATGGAGCTTTAAAATTAAATTTTTAGGCGAGAGTGATTGGCCGCTTTTATATGCAGGACATACATCTTGGCATCGCCCGCACCAAGTGCATCCATCGAATTGTACAATCTGACGCCATGTAAAGTCTGACATAAATCTAACACCGCCGCCATTCTGTGTAAGATATCCTGGATTGTCAAACTTGCGCAACGCAATGCTTACACCGGAAGCAATCATATGAAAAGCTTTAGAGAAAGGAATGCTTGCAATAAAAACAAATGCGGCAAATGCATGCACCGACCAGAAAATTATATGCAACAATTTTATTGTCTCGTCTGGAATTGAACGGAACAATTTTGAAAGCCCGTAACCTGCAAAAGCCCATTTTGCCGATATTTCCCAGGATACATCATTTACAGCAAGTCTTAGCCCTTCCACGATAAATCCTGTTATTGCAATTACTAAAAGCATTGCGATTAAATAAAACGAATCTAAAGGGAAAGTTGGTATTAAAATTGTTTTTAATCGTTCTAGATTAAGTATGTATCGACGGTAAATGGCAATAAATAAACCGCTAATTAGCGCTAAGCCGGCAATATCTAAAAATAACTCGTACCATAAATAGAAATTTCCCCTTAGGAATTGAAAGTCGAAAATTAAATATGTTACATCCCAATCAATTGTTGCTAATGCAGTGCCGATTGCCAAAAAGACCATTCCCCAAAAAATACTCAAGTGCATTATTAATGCGCGTATTTCAGTAGAAAGACGGGCTTGTAAGAATCCATACTTGAATAGCGCTTGAATACGTTGTCTCCATGTTAAATCAAATATTTCAGGTCTACCAGAACGCCATCTGCGAATGTATCTAATAATGCCGTACAAGAGAATGAAAACTGCAATTAGACCAAAAATATACTGAGCAATTTCCAAAATATGCGGAACATTCCAAAAAGTGGGACGCGCAGGTAATTGATATTCCATATTTTATCCCTTTCCTTTTTCGATTGTTTCTTTAAGAAGAGGTAAAAGTTCTAAAGCGTCAATATTTGCACCATAGTGTGCAATGTTAAAAATTGGAGCTTTTGGATCTGTGTTTATCGCAACTATCAATTCGGAATCTTTCATACCTTCTACATGTTCCGGCGCACCGCTAAGTCCTAATGCAAGATATAGTTTTGGTTTTACAGTCATACCTGAACGTCCGACTTGCCGTGTGGCAGGCAACCAACCTTGATCCACAACGGGGCGCGATGCCGATACAGCTCCACCGATGACATCTGCAAGCTCCTGCGCCAGAGAAATATTATCTTGGTTCTGAATGCCGCGACCGACTGAAATAAGAACCGGGACTTGCGTTATATCAACATCACCTGTCTCGGGTTCAATGAATCTTTCAAATTTTGTGTGAATACTATCGATAGCAACTGTAAACGGCAATTTATTTATTGCGATAGTTTTGTTACTCTTAGCGCTTTCAGCGCGAAATGCGCCGGGTAAAACAGATACAATCGCCTGACCACCAGAAAGTTCACTTTCAAGCAACATCTTTCCGCCAAGAAGCTGACTTGTAATTATAAGTTTATCATTCTCCAAATGTAATTCTTTGCAGGAAGAGATAAGCGGCATATTAAACTTGGCTGAGATTATGGAGGATACATCAAGACCAATAGATGATGCCGAAATCAAAATCAACCAAGGATTTTGCTGATTGATTTGCTGGATAGTCAGATTAGCATAGGTCTCGGGTATAAATTCTGTTAATAACTCATGCTCAAAATATAAAACTTCATCCGCTGGATTTAATTGTTGAGTCAAATTTTCGATTTCATTTCCATAGAGTAAAGCAATAACCTTTGAATCAGTTTGTTGAGAAATTTCATAAGCTTTGCCCAACATTTCAAATGTTACATCGGTTAGCTTTCCTTTCAGATGTTCAGCCAATACTAAAATGGTCTTTGCCATAACTCACCTCAATATTCCTTTCTCCACAAATAGCGAAACAAGTTTTTCAGAAATTTCTTCTATGCTGCCTTCAAGAATTTCCGCTTTTGTGGTCGGCTCTGGTTTTGACATCTTCTTAATTTTGATTGTAGAACGATTTGAATTTTGCAAAATCGAATTAACAATTTCGCTGACCTCTATCTCATTAATTTTAGCTGTCTTTTGTGCTTGTCGAATTTTTGCAATAGGCACATAGCGCGGCGGTTTGGTTGAAGCTTGTATGCCTAATACAGCCGGAAGTGATACACTAATTTCAGCAATAAGTCCGCCAGGGTATTCTTTTCCAACAATTACACTCTTTTTATCTTCTGATAGACGAACGCCATGCACTACACCGACATAAGGCAGATCAAATAATCCCGCCAGCATAGGACCGAGAGAACCATCGCGGTCGTCTATAGTTTGCACACCTGTTAAAATTAGATCGAAAGAATATTGAGAAATTACCTGTTTAAATATTCGAGATGATGTGTAAGTATCTAATTCGTCTGGATGGTTGCCTTTTAGAATTAACATCTCATCGGCGCCTTTGGCGGCGGCATTGAACAGACTTTCTTCAATTCCGCCCATAGCAAGCCCAATTGCTTTTACATTGCCTCCATATTGTTCTTTGAGCAACAAAGCTTGCTCAAGAGCATGATCATCATATTCATTAAGAATATATTTAATCCATTCGCGATTGAGACCCGTAGCGGTTTCGTTTAGTTCAAGTTCTTCTACTAAATCAGGAACCTGCTTTAAGATAGAGATTACATTCATTATAGCAATCCTTTCTTATTAAATTTTTTAATATTTACAAAGGAGAAACTATTTGAAAGCTTTTCTTATCCAGTTTTTCTATGCAAGGATTAATGCTTAAAATTCATCTTTTAAAATATTGTTTTCCCGATTTTTATAAAATTATAGAGAATATAAATGTTCAATTTCTAATAAACCTTTTATTTCGCTCAAGATCATTTCGTCTTCAAACATATTTTGTCTGATAGCTCCGGATGGACATGCCG
>JBBIII010000158.1:0-2102 GCA_037446575.1 Ignavibacteriales bacterium | reverse complement strand
AATTCACTTAAGTAAACTGACGCTTGGTAATTTAATAAAGTCAGCAGGTTATTGTCAGGCACTCTTAAATTATTTTTGTAACTCTCTTCATCGCATAATAGCTATGTTTTTTCGTATATTAACATCAGCATAAATGTAATAAGTTAAAACTCAAAGGTTTATGAAATATTTATTTCGTTTATTTATTCTGAGTATTGTACTTACGATCGTAACTCTTTCCCAAGAGACTGAGAAAATGGGACGACTGCGGATGGCGCAGGGTTTTGAAGAAGCTGGGGAATGGGAACGCGCTGTCGAGCTTTATGAGTCTTTATACAACTCCGAGCCGCGCAATTATATTTTTGTTGATGGATTGCAAAGAAGCTATACTCAAATTAAGGAATACGAAAAAGCCATATTTGTAATACGCAAATGGCTCACTTATCAACCGCGCGATATTAATATGAAGACTAAACTCGGCGGTTTGTATTATGATTCTGGCAACGAGATTGTCGCTGACTCAATCTGGAAATCTATCATTGCTTCCGACCCGGCAAATATTCAACTCTACCGTATTGTTGCCAGCGAAATGCTGGACCACCGTTTATTTGATAAGAGCATTAACATATATATCGAAGGACGCAGAGTCGGTAAAAAAGAAAATCTCTTTGCAGATGAATTAGGAGTAATTTATTCGGCTCTCCAGCAATATAAATCGGCGGCAAAGGAATACGCACTTCTTGTTAAATTTTCTCCAGAACAATTACCACTTGCTCAATCACGGCTTAGCTCAATAACTCAAAGACCGGAAGCGCTCAAATCCGCAATTGAAGTTGTAAGTATTGATATTAGCAGCGCTCCCGAAAATATCGCGCTCAAACGTCTTTACGTTTGGCTTTTAATCGAAGGAAGAAATTATTCTTCTGCGCTCGACCAATATAGATTAATAGACCGATTATCGAAAGCTAATTGCAACGAGCTTTTCAGTTTTGCCCAGCGGCTTGATCGCGAACGTGAATTCTTAACCTCCGCTAAAACTTACAAAGAAATAATTGGTCTCAATACAAACCAACAAATAATTCCTTTTGCCCGATTTAATTATGCTCGCTCGATTGAAGAACTAAGTGCGCTAACAGAGACTTTTTACGACACTGCTTCGATTGGAATTACGCCAACATTTGATAACGCAATAAAACTATATGAATCAATAACTTTAGAAATTAAAATTCCCGATTTAATTTCTCAATCATTTTACCGCATCGGTGTAATCAAGTTTGAGAAATTGTTCGATCTCGATGGCGCTTTAGTCGCTTTCAACCGGGTTAAAAATATATCACAAGCTCCGAATCTTCTTCCGGAAGCGATATTGAAATCGGGAGAAGTTCAGCTTGCGCGCAATAATCTGAAGGAAGCAGAAAAAGAATTTGATCGGCTCGGCAAAATGCCGCAGGTTGTTCATCAGGATTTAGCGACTTTTAAGATTGCAGAGTTGAATTATTTCGAATCACGATTCGATTCAGCTTTATCGCTTTTAAAAAAATTCAATGCAAAACTAAACACCGAGCTTGCAAACGATGCGTTACAGCTCCAATATTTTATTCAGGAAAACCAGAGCGCCTCATCAAAAGCATTAACCGAATTTGCCAAATCCGATTTACTTCAGCGTCAGCGGAAATATTCAGAGTCTCTTACACTATTTAAAGACATCGTAAAAAATTATTCTTCCGCTCTTCTTGTAGATGATGCTATGATGAAAATTGGAGAATTACAAATAAAACTTCTCCAAGTTAACGAGGCAATAAAATCTTTTCAGTTTATTGTTGATTCAGTTCAAATGAGCATCTTAAAAGACCGGGCGCAGTTCAGAATAGCAGAAGTGTACCAGACTATAATAAAGAACAAAACGCAGGCGATTGAATCTTATGAAAAGCTTCTAGTTAAATTTCCGAATTCACTTTACGCAGAGGAATCGCGTAAAAGAATCCGATTATTGAGGGGAGATAATTTGTAGCGTTCACCGAATATGTTGTTTTGTAACGACTCATAATCGGATAGCAAAGAAGAGGTTGACCAAAAAGTAAGAGATCTTGTCATTCCCACTTGTCCGCCTTTGGAGGAAATGT
>JBBIII010000157.1:0-2153 GCA_037446575.1 Ignavibacteriales bacterium | reverse complement strand
TATGGATTTGTTTGTCTATCTATTTCGGAGCGTCTTTCATCAATTGAATATTTAACAACAAATACTTCTTCCAATTTGATAAAATTTACATTAGGCGTTAATGTAATTGTTTTAAATAATGCGCTTTGCGGGTCTTGAATATTTTTTACTATTCCAATACGAATGCCCGGCGGAAAAACTCCACTATGTTCTGAAGTAATAATTAAATCTCCGATCATGACATCCCAAGTTTTCGCCACATTTTTTAGAAAAAGGTTTTTGCCATCCCAAGCTACTATACCATCAACACGGCTACGTTGTATCTTTGCGCTTGCTCTAAAATCGGTGTTTAGTAAAATGTTAACTACGGAATAATGTTCGGTTACAATTGTAACAAGCCCAACTAAACCAGCATCGTTAATTACCGGCATTTGCGGTTTAACGCCTTCAGCAGAACCGATGTTTAATGTGATTGTATTACGATGTAAGGTTAGATTTTTATTAACAATCTTTGAGGGAATTAAGTCGAAAGAAGAGCGCTCTTTTAATCCGATCATTTGTCGTAATCGAAGACTTTCTAATTTCGCCTCTCTCAGGCGTTGTACTTCATCAGCAAGTTCAATATTTATGCGGCGCAAAAGTTCGTTTTCCGATTTTAAGCCGAAATAAGTTGGTATTACACTTAATTTTTCTTGTACTACGCCAAAAGCAACTGTCGATATTGCACGGATTCTTTTTATTTGAGGATTATCATTCAGCGCCATCAATATAAAAGAAATAATAACTAGGCAGGCAAGAATTACATATTCTTTAAATTCGTAAATAATATCATATAAACGTTGAAGCATTTATCAGTTGAGAATAACGAATTTAGACGTGCGAAAGAAACTACATCTTACATTAACGTCTTAAAAATATTTGTAAGTTTTTTTTAGAATTCTTTTTCTAGTTTGAAAAAGATATTTTGCATTTAGAGATTATTAATACTTCTTACCTTTTAACAAAACTTTTGAATACTTCTCCATATTTTCCATTACTTTGCCGGTTCCACGAACAACAGCGAGTAATGGTTCTTCGGCGACGTGAACGGGAAGATTAGTTTCCAACCGGAGTCTTTCATCTAAACCTCTTAATAAAGCGCCACCGCCAGTCAGCATAATCCCGCGATCAAGAATATCAGCGGAAAGTTCAGGTGGAGTTCGTTCTAAAGTTACTTTAACACTTTCTACAATTTGCGCAATTGGTTCATTCAAAGCTTCGCGGATTTCTACAGAACTCACTTCAGTTGTTTTCGGCACGCCGTTCACTAAATCGCGGCCCTTTACTTGAATATTGATTTCTTCTTTTAAAGGCATTGCAGAACCAACTTCGCATTTAATTGCCTCTGCTGTGCGTTCGCCAATAAGTATATTATGATTACGTTTAAAGAATTGAATAATTGCGTTGTTCATTTCATCGCCGGCGACTCGCCGAGATTCTTCGTTAACAATGCCAGAAAGAGCAATGACTGCAATTTCTGTTGTGCCCCCGCCGATATCTATAACCATATTACCAACAGGCGCATCAACATCAAGTCCGACACCAATTGCCGCCGCCATCGGTTCGGCAAGTAAGTGAACTTCTTTTGCGCCAGCATGTTCTGCGGAATCGCGCACTGCTCGCTTTTCCACTTCTGTAATTCCAGACGGAACCGAGACAATAATACGCCTACTTGGGACCCAGCCAGCGCTAATCTTTTTTATAAACTCTCGAAGCATTCCTTCGGCAATTTCAAAATCGGCAATTACGCCGTCTTTCATCGGGCGAATTGTGCGTATGTCTTTATGAGTGCGACCTAACATTTCTCGAGCTTCATTTCCGATAGCAATGATACGCTTTGTATTGCGGTCGAATGCAACAATTGATGGCTCGTTTAGGATGATACCTTTACCCTTCATCCAGATGACTGTATTTGCCGTGCCAAGGTCTATGGCAAGATCAGCAGAAAATAATGAAAATAGTCCCATAAGTATTTATTAATTATTAATGAAAGTATTAAATAAAATATCTCGATTTATTTTTTTCGTGCAAACTTCGTGTCCTTCGTGTATAACTTCGTGTCCTTCGTATATAACTTCGTATCCTTCGTGTATAACTTCGTGTCCTTCGTGCAAACTTCGTGTCCTTCGTGCTAA
>JBBIII010000156.1:0-2162 GCA_037446575.1 Ignavibacteriales bacterium | reverse complement strand
TTTTTTTCTTGCTATCGGGAACTATCCGCGCTATCTTCCTGTTAAATATTTTAAGTTTGAAGGAGAAGTATTATGAAAACACAAAAATCGTATGGAAAAAAAATCGATACGGCGCTTTCGCTCTGGGTAAAATTGGCAAGAGCGCACGATACGTTTAATCATTTGACGGCGGCAAATATTCGCGAGTTCGGCTTAACGCCCGCTCAATTTGGAGCAGTCGAATGTCTTGGCCATCTTGGTTCAATGCTTATTGGCGATTTAACGCGGAAGCATCTTGTCAGCGGAGGCAATATGACTGTTGTAGTTAATAATTTGGAAAAGGAGGGAATTGTAAAGCGTTCGGTTGATAAAAAAGACCACCGCGCTTTTCACGTAAGCTTGACTCCTAAAGGAAAAAAACTTTTCGACAAAATATTTATCAAACATGCAGATTATGTTTCAACTTTGACATCGGTTCTTACCGAATCCGAACAAGTTGAATTAGCTAATCTTTTAAAGAAACTCGGTTGCGGTTTGAAGGATTTGAAAAAGTAAATGACAGCGTCAAAATTAAATATTCTTGCTATCGCCGGAAGCTTGCGAACTGAATCCTACAACCGGAAGCTTCTGCAAATTGCAAAATCAATTGCATCAGAACGTGGCGCGAATGTTAAAGAGTTGGATTTGAAAACTCTCGACTTACCCGTCTTCAATGCCGACCTCCGAACAAACGGATTTCCGGAATCTGTGCTGAAACTGAAAAATGAAATTTCTGAATCAGATGTCTTATTAATAGCAACTCCCGAGTATAATCATTCTATCCCAGCCCCGTTAAAGAATGCAATTGATTGGGCTTCAGATAAAACAAATCCATTTTCGGGAAAAGTAGCGGCAATATTTGGTGTCTCAACAGGACTTTTTGGAACATTAAGAGCGCAACAACATTTAAGACAGATTCTAAACGCGTTAAACGTAGAACTGTTACCTCAACCGCAGGTGTTTGTTCGTTCGGCAGGCGAAGCATTTTCTAATGATGGAAATTTAGTTGACCAAAAGATCGCAAAACAGCTCAGACAGCTAATTGAAGAAACATTGAAGTATGCTGACTTCAGGAAAAGTTTATGAATGAATATATGATAGTGGTTAGATTTATAGCTTCGTCCAGCGAAGAGTTTATTTCTTTGATTCCAGAACATCGGAAACTTGTAAATGAGCTAATGGAAAAAGGAATTATTTCCGGTTACAGTCTGTCTTCTGACCGCCGGATATTATGGATTACAATGTTAGCTTCGTCCAAAGAAGCCGCTGAAAAAACTCTTCAACTGACTCCGCTTTATGATTATATGAGATTTGAAATTTACGATTTGATGTTTCATCTTAACCCAAGTTATTCACCAATGCGTTTTTCTATGAACTAAAAACAAAATAAAAGCAGTCTATCAAGGAGATATATAAATGAAGCAAATAATATTCTTTTTAACATTTTTCATCGCCACTATTTCGGTTGCGTTTGCGCAGACTGAATGGAAGTTAGATAAATCGCATTCCGGAATTTCGTTTTCGGTAAGGCATATGGTAATTTCTGATGTAGTCGGCAATTTCAAAGATTTTGAGATTTCTCTAAAATCTTCAAAAGATGATTTCTCAGATGCGAGCGTTGAAAGCGTAATTAAAGTTGCAAGCATCAACACAGAAAACTCAATGCGCGATAATCATTTGAAGGCAGATGATTTCTTTAATGCAGAAAAATATCCAGAAATTAAATTTAAAAGCACAGCATTTGAAAAAGTGGGAGACAATAAATATAAAATTACCGGCGACCTGACTATCCGAGATGTAACCAAAAAAGTAGTTTTTGATGCTGTGCTTAATGGGACATTAAAAACGGATCGCGGTTTAATTTCCGGCTGGAAAGCCACTACAATCATAAATCGTTTCGACTATAATTTGAAATGGAGCAAAACTCTTGAAACCGGCGGTTTAATGGTGGGTCAGGATGTTACAATTACTTTGAATTTAGAACTTATAAAGTAGCAATTACCCGGAGTCTGCTCTAATAGCAGACTCTACTTGCTGGGAGGGAGTTATCTTGCCCGCCCTATTGTCCGCCGAAACAAAGTGTAGTTTTCTTCGTTCCCAAGTTCCACTTGGGAATGCACTGCTATACAAGCTCTGCTTTCTTA
>JBBIII010000155.1:0-2283 GCA_037446575.1 Ignavibacteriales bacterium | reverse complement strand
ATTCCGCCGTCTGTCATTACGCCGTCAACATCAAGTAAAAGAAGTTTAATTTGTTTGAGTTTGGATTTATTTAATCTCTTTGTCATTATGGTTTTAATGGAATCTGAAATACTAAAAACGGACCATTTAATAAATGTTTAAGTATAAATATTTCCAAATTTTTGTAAAAGGAAATCTTCTTTCGTTCTTTAAAAGCTTGTTCCATTCGTTTTCTGTGGAGATTTTCTTCTTCTTTCGTATGACAAGGTACTAGAAAGTTGAGTGTATTATCTTTTATCTGTGGATACTTTACAGGATTGAGAATGTTTCCTTCTGCAAGAACTTCAGTCATAATTCTAAATCTTAGTCGAACCGCAGCATTATTAACAGTTCGGACTTTGCTGAAAGTGTCTTGTTGTATAAATAATTTTGAAATCTTATTTGCTAATTCTGGAGAAAATTCCGCTCCGCTTTCTCTTATCCTTTCCTCAAACGCTTGTTGGAATGAATTGGAAATGAGCATATCCTCTGGCACGGTTTCAAAAAATTTTCCATTTACAAGGCAAACTTTTGTGTCTAGCTTCTTCTTTCCGCGTACAAGATAATAGACTTCTCTTGTTAACATAGATTCAATATCGTCACCAACAGATTCCATCTGTCTTCGAATTATATTGTTTTTACCTTTTATAAGTTCTTTTATAGATTTTTTCCCTGTTGGAATTGTTGAGTTAAATGAAGACACTGAGTAGCTTAAACTATCCTTTAATTCGACTAACTCTCCACCTGTGAAAAGTTTATCTTTCTTATTCAATCTAATTGCAAGGTCGGGAAATTTTCCTTCATTTTTACATGATAACATTTTTGAATCAAAATGAAATTTATCAAGTTGTTTGATTGAAATAAGATATGATTTGTTTTCAATTAGATGACAATAAAAGTGGTAAATTGAATTTTTCATAAACCAGTTTGACTTTCAAATAAGTTGGTCTGTTTTCTGGATTTACCGTGTCTGAGAATCATATTCTCTTGTCGTGGTGTGGAATTAT
The DNA here is from genome assembly GCA_037446575.1 of Ignavibacteriales bacterium. Classification (GTDB taxonomy): domain Bacteria; phylum Bacteroidota; class Ignavibacteria; order UBA10030; family UBA10030; genus JBBIII01. Next base: position 1,258 of record JBBIII010000155.1, on the reverse strand, counting down.
TTCCCCATATTTTATCTAAATCCTCAGTGCAGAAATAATCGCTATAATATTTTGAAATGTCGTCAGAATTTCTATGTTCGTCTATCCTTCTATGTATTATTTTAATATTTTTTTTATCAAGCTCAATACCAATAGAATTTCGGTTTAATCGTTCTGATGCAATCAAAGTTGTGCCTGTTCCGGCAAAAGGATCAAGAATAAAATCGTCTGGTTTTGAAGAAGTTAGAATTATTCTAACAAGCAGTTGTAACGGTGTTTGTTGTTTGTGTATGCGATTTCCTGATGAATCACGCAACGCTTCATCACCCGCAAAATAGCCTGAAGTAAGTTCGCGAATATCGTCCCAAACATCTGTTACATATATTCCGTTTTCACGTTCGAATTTATATCCTGCTGGAAGCGGCGGATCAATTCGTAATCTATTGAAAACTCGCGGTCGTTCTCCTTTTGTGGCAAAAGCGATAATTTGATAATGTTTTCCGTAGCGATTAATTCCCGGCACAGCAGAGGTTTTTTTCTTCCATATTATCAAATTCTGAAAAGTCCAACCGGTTTCCCGCAAACATCTTAAAACAGGTTCGGTTTTTTTCTCTCTTTGCATAAAATAGATAGCTCCACCATTACCTGTAAGTGTGTGAATTTTTGCACATACCTCTTTCATCCATCGCCAATATTCTTCTTCCGGCAAGTTGTCATCCCACTCATTATACTCTTTATCCTGATTGAATGGAGGATCGAGAAATGTTAGATAGATTTCCTTTTCTTTTGAATGCTGCCGGAATGTATTTTTGTCCAAAAGCAGGGAACAATCACCCTGTAGAAGAATTGGCTTCATTCTGTCTCCCTGTCTACATTTTCCCATTCTCCAGCGCAGCGATCATCATTCAGGCAACGTAAAAAATATTCTTGAAACTGTTTATTGGAAAAGATCATTTTAGCTTCGGCATACCAGCTCTTCACCTTAGTCGCGTTATATTCCCAAGATGAATCTTGCATTGTAGGTTTTTCTGTATCGTATCCCGAAAATTGAGACGCCAAACCATTCATATTTGTAATATAAGAATACCGCTTAGAAATTTTATCGGTCGCTTTAACCAAAAATATTCCATCTTTTAACCAAAGTTTCATTTTAACTTCGACTTCATATTGTCCGAAATCTAATTTGAAAGATGACATTTTTCTTGCTTGTCTCAACTAATTTCCTTTTACAACTTCATCAATTGATTTTACTTGTCTGAGCAATTCTTCCAGCAAATCT
>JBBIII010000154.1:0-2299 GCA_037446575.1 Ignavibacteriales bacterium | reverse complement strand
AATTAGTTGAAAATCGTATTTTTTACTGCGATTTATGTAAGAGAGTTTTATTCCTTTAAAAACTCGATTACATTTGCAGCAAATTCCTCCGGCGCATCTGCATGCACCCAATGTCCGGCGTTTTTAATGGTTACTATTTCCGCTTTAGGAAAAAGTTGGACTATCAAATGAAGATCATCCATTTGAATGTACTCCGAGTTCTCACCTCGAATAAAAAGAACAGGTTTGTCAAATTGCTTATCGTGTGGTAACTCCTGATTTATATGAGAATAATTTTTTTCAATTACATCAAGATTTAATTTCCAATGAAATTTACCGTTATCATTGCGGCTTAAGTTTTTCATTAAGAACTGCCGAACGGAATTTTCAGGAATTTTTACTGATAACGCATCGTTAATATCTTTTCTGAATCTATACTTATCTAGATCAAGAGATGTAAGAGCATCAAGAACGAGGTCATGATGTGATTGATATGAGCGAGGAGCAATATCAACAACGATAAGTTTTTCGACAAGTTCTGGGTGATGCAGGGCGGTAAATGCCGCAGTTTTTCCACCCATCGAATGACCAAGAAGCGAAACGCATTCGAGCTTATTTTCTATAATAAACTCCACAATATCATCCGACATCGCCTGGTAATGAAACCGATCGCTGTGCGGTGAGCGTCCATGATTTCTTGCATCGAGTGAAAAAACATTAAAATGCTCGCCGAATATCTTCCCGAAAGAGCGCCAGTTATCAGAAGAACCTAACAAACCATGAAGTAAAATTAATGGAGGCAAATCATGCGAGCCGTTTTGATTAAAGTACAATCTCATTAAACATTCGAAATTTTTATTACTTCGGATAAGAAACAATAAAAACTAAATTTTCTTCGCCTTCTTGTTTCATTCCATGAAAATTATTTTTACGAGTTAAAACTGCGTCTCCGGGTTTGATGTGAAATGATTTATTGTTTACAGTAATAATGCCATAACCGCTCATTATATAATACACCTCATCTCGTTCTTGTTTGTGGTAACCAACTTCTGAGCCGCGATGTAGAACATGCTTTTGAAAAGAGAGGGCTAAATCCTTTACATCGCTAAAGAAAACATGGGCTGTTGCCGTTCCTGCGCCTTTGTGCGGTCCGCTTCCTATTTTTGCAAGAGTTGATTCATTTTCTAATACATAACCGCTTGAGGTATCGCAGTTCTGGGCAAGCGTTAATTTCTGCATTGTCATTAATAAAATTACAAAGAAAGCGTGCTTCATTTTATCCTCACTTTGTTATAGTAATGCAATGTTGTTTTTTCTGCATTCCGTTATCATTTCATCTGGCCAGATGCTTGCTTGAATTTCTCCGATGTGAGCTTTGCGCAAATAGAACATACAAAGCCGTGATTGTCCGATTCCACCGCCGACCGAAAGGGGAAGTTCATCATTCATTAATCGTTTATGAAAATGCAAATTCAATCTCTGCTCTTGATTAGTAATTTTCAATTGTCTTAGAAGGGCGTCTTTATCAACGCGAATTCCCATTGAAGATAATTCGAATGCGCATTCTAAAATTGGGTTCCACACAAGAATATCGCCGTTTAAAGTCCAATCATCATAATCTGGCGCGCGGCTATCGTGCTTTACGCCATCCGAAAGATGGTTGCCAATACTGCTAATAAAAACCGCCTTATACTCTCTAACAATTTTATCTTCTCTTTCTTGGGGGGCTAAATTAGGGTAACGTTGTAATAATTCTTCCGAACTTACAAAGAAAATATGCTCAGGTAAAATCGGCTCTATTGAAGGATATTCGTGGCATACATATAATTCAGTCCTTCGGATAACGCTATAAATTATATTCACAATATTTTGTAGATATTGAATTGTCCGCTGATCCGCGGTAATAACTTTTTCCCAATCCCATTGATCGACATAAAGCGAGTGTAAATTATCCAAAGTTTCATCGGCTCTAACCGCATTCATGTCGGTATAGATTCCACTGCCTACAGGAATTTTATAATCGGCAAGCGCCATTCTCTTCCATTTAGCTAACGATTGAACAACTTCAGCTTCTTGATTTTGCATATCTTTTATCTTAAAAGAGACGGGACGCTCAATACCGCTAAGGTCATCATTTATTCCTGTTCCTTTTAATACGAAAAGAGGCGCAGTCATACGCGTTAAATCTAATTCAAGAGCAAGATTAAGTTGAAAGAAATCTTTTATTTTTTTAATTGCTATTTCCGTTGTATATAAATCTAAAGTCGGTTTATATTTTTGTGGAATGAAAAACCCTCGCGGCATTTATTTCTCCTTTTTA
>JBBIII010000153.1:0-2368 GCA_037446575.1 Ignavibacteriales bacterium | reverse complement strand
TTTTCATTGATTATACTTCAACTTCTCATTACATTTCCACGTCATATTGCAGCACTTTTGGTATTGATAGAATGAACATCACGGTCTTCGCCTCCGGGCGTGGCTCTAATTTTCAGGCAATTTTGAATGCAATCGAAACCGGATTTATTCCGGCTCGAATCAATTTGCTTCTTAGCAACAAATCGGATGCAGGCGCTCTGGATATTGCGCGTGCAAAAAATATCCCGACAAAACATCTTTCACAAAAGATGTTCGAGACTGAAGAAAAATTTGCACAATCAATGCTCGATGTTCTTTCGGAATACAAAACCGAATTGATTGCACTTGCCGGATATTTGAAGAAAATTCCGGATCAGGTTATTGATAGGTACAGAAACAAAATTGTGAATATCCATCCGGCGCTTCTCCCCTCTTTTGGGGGAGCCGGCATGTACGGACATCACGTGCACGAAGCAGTAATCGCAAGCGGAGTGAAAATTTCCGGTGCAACTGTTCATTTAGTAGATGAGAATTATGATTGCGGCCCAATTTTGATGCAAAAGACTGTAGATGTGAATTATAACGATACACCCGATTCGATTGCAGTAAAAGTTTTAAAAATTGAACACAAGATTTTTCCTTTAGCCATTAAAGCTTTTGCAGAAGGAAGAGTAAAAATAGAAGGAAGAAAAGTTTGGATAATGTAATAATCCTCGATCCATTTGCAAAGCCAGTAAAATCCGAAACTGAATCTTTGCTTCACATAAAACGCGCATTAATTAGCGTATCTGATAAAAGAGGTATTATCGAGTTTGCAAAAGCTTTAATAGAACATGGAGTGGAAATAATTTCTACGGGAGGCACTTTCACCGCTTTAAAAAATTCAGGAATTAAAGTTAAATCGATTTCAGATATCACCGGTTTCCCGGAAATTTTAGACGGCAGGGTAAAGACTTTACATCCAAAAATTCACGGCGGAATTCTTGCTGTAACTGATAACCCCGCTCACGTTGCTCAATTAAAAGAACACGATATAACTCCTATAGATTTGGTTGTAGTAAATTTATATCCGTTCGAAAAAACAATTTCTACAGAGAATGTAAAATTAAATGAAGCAATTGAAAACATAGACATTGGCGGACCAGCAATGGTTCGCTCGTCGGCAAAGAATTTCAACCATACAGCGATTATTGTAAACCCAGATCTATACGGAATTGTTTTAGAAGAGATGAAAGAGCATAACGGCGCATTGACGCTTCAAACACGATTTAATCTTGCATGTCGAGCATTTCAACATACAGCGCATTACGATACTGTAATTTCAAATTTTCTTTCCGCTCTAACGCCTCAGCAGACTTTACCCGATTCAATTACAATTTCGCTTTCTAAAGAACAGCCGATGCGTTATGGCGAGAATCCGCATCAGTTGGCGGCTCTATACGGAAAATTTAGCGAGCATTTTCAAAAACTGCACGGCAAAGATCTCTCCTACAATAATATATTAGATATTAATGCGGCGGCGCTATTGTGTGCAGAATTCGATGAACCGACTGCTGTTATAATCAAACATAATAATCCTTGCGGAGCGGCAAGCGATGCAACACTTATCAATGCGTATAAAAAGGCGCTAGCAACGGATGCAAAATCGGCATTTGGCGGAATTGTTTGCTTTAACCGCCCGCTCGATCGTGCAACGGCAGAAACTATTAATGAGATTTTTACAGAAGTAATTATTGCCCCGGATTACGAAAAAGGTGTTTTGGAATTTTTAACAAAGAAAAAAGATCGCCGACTTATGAAACAGATGAATAACCTTCGGAAGTTGCGCGAGTTAGATATAAGAAAAGTTACCGGCGGATTATTAGTACAAGAACCAGACCAACATAGAATACATAAGTCCGAACTAAAGGTTGTAACTCAGCGCCAGCCGACTGACGAAGAAATACAGGCAATGCTTTTTGCTTGGCGGATTGTCAAACATGTAAAATCGAACGCTATTGTATATGCGTTTGGCGATAGAACTCTCGGAATCGGCGCTGGTCAAATGTCGCGCGTGGATTCATCTAAAATAGCCGCAATGAAAGCAAAAGATGCAGGTTTTGATTTATCTGGATGCGCTATCGCCTCAGATGCTTTCTTCCCATTTGCAGATGGTATGTTAGAGGCAGTAAAGGTTGGTGCAACAGCAGTTATTCAACCCGGCGGCTCTGTGCGGGATGAAGATGTAATAAAAGCCGCTGATGAAAATAACTTAGCTATGGTATTTACTGGAATTAGACATTTTAGACATTAACACGAAGGACACGAAGTTATACACGAAGGACACGAAGTTATACACGAAGGACACGAAGTTATACACGAAGGACACGAAGTTATACACGAAGGACAC
>JBBIII010000152.1:0-2391 GCA_037446575.1 Ignavibacteriales bacterium | reverse complement strand
GAAAAAGAAATAGAACGGTGGTAGATTCATGCAAGTCACAGATTATTAATCCAATACATAGATGAAAAAAAATGGTCGATCACTTATCCTTGAATAATTTTGAACCTAGCTCCTTGAAAAAGAAATAGATCGGGGTAGATTCACAATGTTTATAAGTTGTAAAATGGAAAAGATAGTTAATTTGTTTATTAAAATTTTATAGATTACGAAAAAAAATCTTTGATTATTTTAGTTATACAGTAACTTTCTGTTAATTTAACAAGTTATTTAATTTTTTATTATTTTAAGTAAAAGAATGCCAATATTAATAACGAAAGAATTGAAAAGTGAGTTATTGGTCAGATTTAAGCATAATTTATGCTAATCAGCGCTCATATCTGGACGATCTGTTTCAAGTATATCCAACAATTCCTGAAGGAATTCGTGAAATAGACAAACCTTTATGGGCAAATGTTGAGAAAGCATTCAAGAAGAAAAACAATTCTTTACTAGTATCTGAATTACTAAAATTTAATTTATTCCCATTGAAAGATAGTTACATTGCATACTTAAAAAGGGATAAATCCGCCATTGAAAGAAATCCAAAAACAATTAATCGAATTGCTGGACGTATTTATGAGATGGGTATTGATAAGGTGTTTGAACGATGTAGCGAACCAAAAGAAACCAACAGACAAATTGGTCCAATGTTTAAAAGATGGCTAACAAATAAATCCTTAGGATTACAACCCGTTAAGCTTGAAATATTTTCTTCGAATAAAAATGACGCAATTTTAAATGCTGGAGATAAGGAAATGATGGATTTCGCAAAATCCGAGCTTAATTATTCACATAATAAAGGATTGGATTTTGTTGCAAGATTCAATAAAAAGTACGTAATAGGTGAAGCTAAATTCCTAACAGATTTTGGTGGACATCAAAATGCTCAATTCAATGATGCAATCAGCACAATCGAAACAAAAAATGTTAAAGCAATCAAAGTTGCAATTCTAGATGGAGTTTTATATATAAAAGGCAAGAGTAAAATGTATCGGGATATAAACGGTAAATTCAGAAATTATAATATTATGAGCGCTTTAGTATTAAGAGAATTTCTATATCAAATTTAATTTTTACTATGTTTAAAAACAATCTACTTATAGAAGGCGATAATTTAATTGTTCTTAAGCAATTATTGGATACCTACAGATTAGAAGGTCAAATAGATTTAGTCTATATCGATCCACCATTTTCAACAAATACAAATTTTACAATAACAGACGGTAGAGCAACAACAATAAGCAATTCTAAAAACGGAGAAATTGCTTATTCTGATAAATTACAGGGAATAGATTATTTAGACTTTCTTAGAAAAAGATTAATACTTCTTCATAAACTATTATCTGATAAAGGTTCGATATATTTACATATTGATTACAAGGTCGGTCATTATGTCAAAGTTTTAATGGATGAAATATTTGGTATAGAAAATTTTCGAAATGACATTTCAAGAATAAAATGTAATCCGAAAAATTTTACGAGGAATGGATTTGGCAATATTAAAGATATGATTCTATTTTATTCTAAATCAGAAAACATGATTTGGAATGAACCTACATTATCATACACGGAAGAGGACAAAGACAAATTATTTCAAAAAATTGATACAAATGGTAGACGTTATACTACTGTTCCAATACATGCTCCGGGAGAGACAGAAAGTGGAGAGACTTCAAAACCATTTAAAGGTATTTACCCCCCTAAGGGAAGGCATTGGCGCGTTGATGTGGCTACTTTAGAACAGTGGGATAACCAACAATTAATCGAATGGTCTTCAAATGGTAATCCAAGAAAAATTATTTATTTAGACGAAAGAAATGGAAAGAGATTGCAAGATATTTGGGAATTTAAAGATCCACAATATCCAACATATCCCACGGAAAAAAACTCTGATCTCTTAGATATAATCATTCGGACTTCTTCAAAAGAAAACAGCATTGTTCTTGATTGTTTTTGTGGCTCGGGAACGACACTAAAGTCTGCACAAATTAATTTTCGTCGCTGGATTGGGATAGACGAATCTTCTTTAGCGATTAAAGCTACAAAAGATAAACTTAAAACGATAAATGTTGATTTATTTACTGCGAATCAATTCTATGAGTATTATAAAATTGATAATGCTGATGTAAATATTTCGGAATGCCAAGATAAATAATCCTCAGACAATTTAAATGTGTGATTATCTTCTTTGACGAGAAATATTATTTTTCTTCCCCACGTAACTATCTTTTCCTTTTCAACAACTTATTTAAAATGGCTTTTTTTCCATTAGGTCTAGTGCTACCTCGCCCTTACATGTTTAATATCAAAATATTTTATGTCAGTTGGGGCGATTCATGAATCGCCCCTACG
>JBBIII010000151.1:0-2417 GCA_037446575.1 Ignavibacteriales bacterium | reverse complement strand
ATGCACTCGTGGATGGATTACATGTAGGAAATTATTTAGAAATATTTCAAAAAATGATGAATGAATAATATGAGTATGTTTGAATTTAATTTTATTAAATAATATATTAAGAAACAATGCTAAAAGATTTCTAAATTCCACAATAATAGTAGAACATTAATTGAAAATAGAATTTATAATAAAATATCACACTCAAACTGCCTGTTTGTTAGGCAGATTAACGGTAGGTTTACCTAGTATTCTTTGCGGAGGATTCATGCTACTCATTATAGCGGGATAATTAATAGTCTATCCTCTGAATGATAGATATATTTAATTACGGATGTTTTATTTATATTTATATGAAGAATAGTTAATAATATGGAATTACAATGAAACAGTTATGGACAAAAGAAAAAGAAATTGAATTTTTTACTGAGTCAAGAAAATTTGCCACTCCTGAACAATTATTCTATGTATCAGACGATAAAAGATATTTGGCTTATTGGCCCAAATCTTATATTGGCGAAAAGTCTACATTACAAAGTAGGAATTCACTAATCGGAAGTTTTACTGAGAAATATTCCGTTGATTTACTTCAAGAGTTTGCATCAAAACATAATTGGTACTCATTGCAAGGTGTTGTTTGTGAAGAAATTGGATTAACACGCCAATCCTCAGCTGATTTGGCGATTTGTAAATCAAAAAATATCATTCAGAAGCCTGAAAACATTTTGATGATTTTTGAAGTAAAAATGTCGATTGTTTGGAATTGGGAACTAAGACAAATTGATAAAAGAGAAGAATTAATTTGTTTGGGTGATTATAAATCTCACAAGGGAAATCCCGGATTGCTTCGTTCGGATTCTATGTTAAAAGCTATTGGTAAAAGTATTAATATAAGAGTTTCGGATATCGCTGCATCACATATTCCTATGGTAGTTTTAGGTAATACGCCCATTACTGAATCCTATTTCAAGAAAGTTGATTTTCTAAAAAATGCTGGAATAATCCAAGGATTCTGGTCTGTTAATTCATCACCGTTGGATAACAATGGAGAGAATATAAAAGGTACTAGTAAAAATGGATTTATTCGAATGGACACATATTCTGAATTAGAAGGCTTTCTTGAAAATTTAATTACTGAACCGAAAGAGTTTTTCTCCAGCATGCGATCTAAAAAAGAGCTTGGACAAATTATTGAAATTGCTAATAGAGAAAATGATATTGAAAAGAAAGCAGAAAAATTTTTAGCAATGATTAGGGAATAATATGGATAATCAGCCGAAAAGAAAAAATGGTACAAAGACTAGTTCGTTCGGAACATCTGGGAGAATTAATCACGATTCTTCACAGTTTTATAATTCAAGACTTTATGAAGGTTTAATAACAAATGAAATAATTAAATATATTGAAAATAAGATTCCCCCAGAATTTTTAAATAAACATTTTTGTCATTCAAGTGAACAAATGACGGAATTGCCCGATAACTCTATTCACTTAATGATAACCTCTCCTCCTTACAACGTGACAAAAGAATATGATAATAATTTGAATTTAGAAGAGTACTTGACTTTACTTAAAAATGTTTGGAAAGAAACTTATCGTGTTCTTGTCCCAGGTGGCCGTGCTTGTATTAATGTTGCTAATCTAGGTCGAAAACCTTATATTCCACTTCATAGTTATATTATTGACGATATGCTTGAGCTTGGTTTTTATATGCGAGGAGAAATAATTTGGAATAAAGCCTCAAGTGCAAGCCCTTCTACAGCTTGGGGGAGTTGGTTATCCGCAGCTAATCCTGTTCTAAGAGATATTCATGAATATATTTTAATTTTTTCCAAAGACACATTTACACATAGTCGGAAAGGAAAGGAAAGCACAATTACAAAAGAAGAATTTTTAGAATGGACTAAAAGTGTTTGGACATTTCCAGCTGTATCTGCAAAAATGATTGGTCATCCCGCCCCATTCCCTGAAGAACTTCCTCATCGTTTAATAAAGTTATATTCTTTTAAAGAAGATGTAATTTTAGATCCATTCTTGGGTAGCGGAACAACAAGTTTGTCAGCAATAAAGAATGGGCGCAACTATATAGGCTATGATACAAATAAAAAATATATTGAGTTGGCAAATAAAAGAGTTGCAGAATTCGCAAATCAAACAAAGTTATTTTAGAGTCAATGATCAGTAAACTAATTATCGGCATTTAGAATTATTCAACATCGCATTTCTAGATCGGTTAAAATTGCAGTGTAAACCGCTTCTTGTTAATGATATTATATAATTGAAAATTATTCAATCAATGTCAGAAAGAAATAATAAATCAATTTCGGATTCTTTAGAGACAACGGAACGTCTTCTTTCTCATATGCCGTTCCTACTTCAAGACCTTTGGGTTTTGGGAAGCTCAATTGAGGAAATAATAAAACTGGTTG
>JBBIII010000150.1:0-2588 GCA_037446575.1 Ignavibacteriales bacterium | reverse complement strand
ACTTCGTATAGATTAATAGTTGAGACAATTAGATGTTTTAAGTCTTCAATAGCTGGAGCATAATTCTTAGCATTTTTTGCGCCGGCAAAATATTCCAGCCAGCCGGAAGAATCAACAAGGTTCATACTCTATCTTCTTCCCTTTCGAGAGAAGTATTCATTCCGCTAAGCATCCCTTTAGTATCTTTTACATTTTTAGGCAGAACGAATTCGATCTTATCAGCAATTTGGATTAAATGAAGTTTTTGACCAGGCTTTAACTTCATTTGTTCGCGAATCTCCTTTGGGATAACAATTTGAAATTTAGGCGATACAGTAACAGTATGCATTCGATTCTCCTTTTATAATACGCATTAATATATCGATAATAATTATGTATGTCAATACATTTATCGATAAAAAACGCGATAATTAGAGTGTTGTTTAATAGACCAATATTTTTCATTATTTATTTATACGAACATTAAAGAGTTCAGCTATAACCTTCGATAAATTTTCTTCACCCCCTTGACACTTGTTAGGAACATTTGTATTTAGTTATGAGCATATACTCATAACTATAGGGCACGACCTTTTATACAAAGATATGTTAGCGACACGCCGGTGGTTTTGTTTCTAAACAAGATGTCAGACACTTGCAAAGCAATAACTTAGAGAAGTGTCAAACATCTTCCCATCATGTAAGTCGACTCGCCGAGTCGACAATATTTTAAAAGTTCGAGTCAGCCCGCCTGAACGACATAGTCGGGCAGGCGTCTCGACCTACAACTTCTTCTTTGCGTCACTCTACGTCTCTGCGGTTTTATTTCTATCCACGATTTCAGACATCTGACTCCTTCTCCTTTTTTAGGAAGAGTGTCAGAGCGAAGACATAAAATATTGTGTTGTTATCCACTTTACTTAAGTTATGGATATCCTGCAATCCATTTATCTTTTTTTCTTCTGCTTCCATCAATAAAATAAAAAGTGTATATTTAACACGTTAATATCGGAGTATAATGATGATTGAAGATATGTTAATAAAAATCTTTAAAGATACGATTGAAGTAACGTTGCTTGTTTTAGCGATGATGGTTTTAGTTGATCTTGTCAACTTATGGTCACGCGGAAAAATTTCGCAACTACTAAAGCGAGGCAGGCATTGGAGGCAATATGTGGTAACTTCTGCAATTGGAACTCTTCCCGGTTGTGTCGGTGGTTTTACAAATGTTTCATTATACATTCATGGCATGATAAGTTTCGGCGCACTCGTCGGTTCAATGGCGGCTACATCGGGCGATGAAGCTTTCATAATGATTGCAATGTTCCCTGAAACCGCAATAAAACTTTTTGCACTTTTATTCGCTCTCGGAATTATTACCGGATGGATTGTAGATATAGTCGTCAAAAAAGCAAAAATTCCTACTTGTCAAGATTGCCCAGAAGTAATCATTCATCGCGATGAGAAAGGATTTAGCCATTATATAAAAGAGCATATCTATCAACATATTATACGAAAGCACTTATTGAAAACAGCTCTTTGGACTTTCGGCGCAATTTTAGTTGTTGAAATTGGAATGCGCTATTTGAATCTTGAAGCATTTAGTTCAAACTATCCAATCATTCTTTTATTTACAGCTGCCGCAATTGGACTTATTCCGCAATCAGGTCCACATATAATATTTATTACGATGTTCGCAAACGGATTAATTCCATTCTCTGTTCTCTTCACAAGCTCATTCGTTCAGGATGGACATAGCATGTTACCGATGTTATCTTATTCTATAAAAGATACCATACTTTTAAAGGTCTTTAATATGGCAATTGGCCTGTTTATAGGCGCCAGTATGTTTATTTTTGGTTTTTAAATGTTTTCAATTCGATAACACAGCGCCTCCATTAGCGCTGATTATTGAACCGACAAGATTGTTCGATAATTCGGATGCGAGAAATAATACACAATTAGCAATTTCTTCCGGTGATGCAACTTTACCGCGCGGAATAACTCGCTTAATTTCTTCACCTGCTTTTGGATCAGCTAATTCTTCTCTTGTCATATCTGTTTCCACCCAACCGGGCGAAACGCAGTTAACATAAATTCCATGTCTTATAAGTTCAGGTCCAATTGATTTTGTAAATGCAATCATCCCACCTTTTGACGCGGCATAATGAGAATGGAATGGCTCGCCTCGCTGACCTGCCGTACTTGCAATATTTATGATTCGTCCGCCCCTCTGCTTTTTCATAATTGGCACAACTTCATTACAGAACAGAAACGTACTCTTCAAGTTCACATCAATCGTTTCATTCCATTGCTTTTCCGTCATCTCTCCTATTGCGCCATGCTTCCATATTCCGGCATTATTCACGAGAATATCTATTTTGCCAAATTCCTTAATTGAATTTCTAACAGTTTTCCTCACTTGTGTTAGTTTATCAACTTCAACTCTAAGGATCAGGCAATGCCTACCGAGAGCATTGACTTCCTTACGAACAATTTCTGCTTCTTTCTTATGTTTAATGTATGTGAAAGCAATATCGGCTCCGGCAATGGCAAGTATTTTAACAATTGCGGCGCCAATTCCGCGCGAGCCGCCGGTTACAAGCGCA
>JBBIII010000149.1:0-2703 GCA_037446575.1 Ignavibacteriales bacterium | reverse complement strand
TCCCGTAGCTTTTATCCGCCGTTTGTTTTGGCGGACAGTTGGATAGAGCAACAGCCTTCTTCCAAAACGTCCAACGAACGATTTATGTGAGTTGCAGACGTTTTGAGAATCCCGATGATCCGCCGAAGGCGGAGAAATCGGGATAAGCGTTCTTTAGTAAAAATTGATCCCGTAGCTCAGTTGGATAGAGCAACAGCCTTCTAAGCTGTGGGTCGCCTGTTCGAGTCAGGCCGGGATCACAATTTACAAAAGCGCTAATTTCTTTAGTAAATAATACTTCTTTTTATTCCATTATCTGTTGAAAAACCCCCATAAACCAACAGTTTTCTAAGATTTGTGATTGTAATCACTTATAAAATTAATCTGTTTTAGGTATGTTTAATCAATCGTTTTATAATAGTGTTACGTTGTCAAAATGAAAAATAGAATAAACATACTTATAGTTGATGACCATCCGATTTTTCGCAGGGGATTGCGCGATATTTTAAAACGCGAAAATAAAGTCAACATAGTTGCTGATGTAGCTGATGGTATTGACGCACTGAATGTAGTTAAAAATCAAAAAATTGATATCATTATCCTCGATTTAGAAATGCCAAAAATGGATGGCTTTGTTTTCATGAATTCTATTAAACATCAAAAAATAGATGCGAAAATAATAATTTTAACAATGCATAAAGAGAAAGAGCTATTTGACCGAGCTATGGAATTGGGGGTTAAAGGATTCGTTAATAAAGAGAATGCAATATCTGATATTGTTGAATGTATTCACGCTGTAATGAATGGTAAAGTGTATGTATGTTCAATGTTTAAAGATTTATTAGAAAGAAAAAACAACGGGCAAACTACAAAGCATAGTTATATGGCCGATTTAGCTTTACTTACATCTACCGAAAGAAAAGTTCTAAAACTTATTGCAGAGAATAAAAGTAGTAGACAAATTGCTGACGAATTGTTTATAAGCACTAAAACTGTAGAAAACCATAGGACAAATATTTGTTCAAAATTGAATCTTCATGGCACACATGCTTTGTTGAAATTTCTTCTAGAGCATAAGTCAAATTTATTGTGATGCACATCAATAAATACTTTGAACAAATCTCTAGAATATGTAATATTCACAATATTTTATCGCAATTTAAAAATGAGTGGTAACACCTGTTGTATATTAACTTTTCAAAAATTAGAATCTATCAAAAGAAATAGGATATAAAACTTATAAGGGGCACACTTTTGAATTCTGCTCTAAGTGTACTGATTGTTGACGATAATGCAAATATGCGCTCGTTAATTTCAGCAATTGTTAAAAAGAGAGCGAGTAAAATTTTGGAATGTTCGGATGGAATGGAGGCATTGGGTGAATATAGTCTTCATCGACCAGATTGGGTGTTGATGGATATCGAAATGAAAAAAATGGATGGATTACAGGCTACAAAGTTAATACACCAATATTTTCCTAAAGCAAATGTGATGATAGTATCCGAAAGAAAGGACCCAGAGATAGAAAAGGCCGCATTTCAAGTTGGAGCAAAAGCTTTTGTATCAAAAGAAAATTTGCAAGATATTCTAAACCAATTTAATGTATAGAAATTTGATGGTGTAACTAATGAGTGGTAGTTCAAAAATATTGATGGTGTGTGGGTTTTGTATTTGTTTTGGTGTCTACACTTCCAATATTCAAGAAGGAAGCAAAAAGATTAATCAGGTTGGCGAGAATAATAGTTATTATGCTCAAGCCGTAATGATTGCTACTACTGGGCTCAATCATGCGGCTTACAATATGTCTATTCCAAATTGGTTTAACAGTAACCAAGTCGATAATAAAGTAAGCGTTAGTAACACATCGTTTAATGAAAGTAAATTTACATATATAATAGATAAAAATGGTTGCTCAAGTAGTGAAGCAAGCGTAACAGTAACTGCAGAATTTGGCGGTGCATCGGCTCGATTAAGGGCAATTTTAAATAAATTACCTGAACCAATAGCTTATAGCACAAATTGGTACAATAATCGGAAAGACGCCAATGGCAACTTATTTACAAATTGGGAAGTCAAACGCATTTACATCCATCCGTATCAATTTACAAACGAATAAAACTTATTTAATCCAATATATATTCGTTACTTCCAATCAGAAAATAATGAAGGAAGAAGCGTTTATGTTATATTGTGAACGTTTAACCTCGTAATTTCTTTATTTTCACTTGGTGTATTTTTAAATTAAATATTAAAAATTTTTATATCAGCTATGAATGCTTTATTTGTGTTTATAGTTATTCATATTTGAAATCACTGCTGTCCAAAACCCTTTGAACAGGAATATAAAATTGTAGAAAACGACTTGAAAACTATAAATATTTCTTAATTCATAAAAGTAACCCTATGGTTTAATATTTGGTCGATTAAAATGCTGTCCAATAAAAAATTACACAAGGTGTCATTTCTTTTGTCTTGACACAAAAGAAATGACGAAAGAAAAAGTCAAGACTGTAGAAAAATATGGGTAAAACTGCGGCTTACTACGCTGCACAGAATAAACTCAGTCGCCTGCGGCGACTTCAGACAGTATTCTGTGCAGACGCTTCGTTCGCCTGGTTTTACTGCCATATTTTTCTAAGGTCATTTTTATCATATTTTGGACAAGTGTGATTTGAAAGATTAAATATTCTTATTGTCATAATAATATTTTCAGTATATTTAATT
>JBBIII010000148.1:0-2806 GCA_037446575.1 Ignavibacteriales bacterium | reverse complement strand
TTCAAGCATGTTGTTAGCACAGCTTCCGCCATTAATTGATAGGGAGATTTTCTTCGGCGACCCTGAAATTTCGGGAGCCCAGCTTTCACCAGATGGCAAGTACATAACTTTCATCAAACCGTTCAAAAATGTTCGTAATATTTGGATAAAAGAACGAAGTGAAGCATTCGATAAAGCTAAACCATTAACTGCTGATACAACGCGTCCTATTCCTGGATATTTCTGGTCGCAGGATGCAAAATATATTCTTTACGTTCAAGATAAAGGAGGCGATGAAAACTATCGAGTCTATGCGATAGATCCTACTGTGCCGGGAGACCCAGTTCCACCTGCCCGAGTATTAACCCCGCAGGAAAAAATTCGTGCTACAATAATTGATGTGCCTCGTTCTTCACCAAATGAAATTATTGTGGGAATTAATGATCGTGATCCATCATTACATGATGTTTATAAAATTGATATTACAACAGGCGAACGAAAATTAGTTAGAGAAAACAAAGACAATATCGCCGGCTGGGTAACAGATCTCAAGGGAGATCTTAAATTGGGAGTTCGCCAAACAGAGGATGGAGGAACTGAACTTTTAAAATTGAATGACACTTCATTCACCTCAATTTATTCTGTTACAGCCGATGAATCGGTTGAACCAATAAGATTTTTACCCGACGGAAACAGTTTTTATCTGGAAACAAATAAGGGGGATAAACTCGATAAAACTCAACTTGAAATTTTCGATTTAAAAACCGGCAAAACAAAGTTAGTAGAAAAAGATCCCAAAAACGAAGTTGATTTTGGAAATGCAATTTTTTCAGATGAAACTAATGAATTGCTTGCAACAGTTTATAGAGGCGATGTGATTAGAGTTTATCCGAAAGAAAAGAGTTTTAAAAAAAGTTACGAGCAATTAAAGAAACAATTTCCCAGCGGAAACATGTCAATAACAAGTTCAACAAGGGATGAACAGATATGGCTTGTTAGCGTTAGCAGTGATGTAGATCCGGGTTCTGTATACGTATTCGACAGGAAAACAGGAAAGTCGGAATTGCTGTATAAATCACGTCCCAATCTTCCTTCTGAGCACTTAGCGCCAATGGAGGCAATTCGATATAAGGCGCGTGATAGAATGGAAATCCCTGCGTACCTTGTTTTGCCGAAAGGAATTCCATCTAAAAATTTACCTACAATAATTTATCCGCATGGCGGACCATGGGCGCGAGATTATTGGGGATATAACGCAATAGCACAATTTCTCGCAAATCGCGGATATGCAGTATTACTTCCGAACTTTCGTGGTTCAACCGGTTATGGAAAAAAATTCCTTAACGCCGGTAACAAACAATGGGGCACCGGTGCAATGCAACATGATATTACAGACGCTGTAAATTATTTAGTTAAAAAAGGAATTGCGGATCCTAAACGGGTTGGTATTGCCGGGGGATCTTATGGCGGTTATGCAACATTAGCTGGATTGACCTTTACGCCAGATTTATATGCCGCAGGATTTGACATTGTTGGACCTTCAAACATTATTACACTGTTAAATTCGATCCCTCCATATTGGGCGCCAATCAAAAAGATATTTGCTGTTCGTGTTGGTGATTTAGAAAAACCAGAAGAAAGAGAGATGTTAGAAAAACAATCGCCGCTTAATTATGCAAGCAATATTAAAGCGCCTTTATTTGTAGTACAAGGCGCTAATGATCCGCGAGTTAAAAAAGCCGAATCGGATCAAATAGTCGTTGCCTTGCGCGATCTCGGCAGACAGGTCGAGTATATCGTTGCTCCAGACGAAGGGCACGGATTTGCGGGAAAAGAAAATCGAATTGCAATGTTCACTGCAATGGAAAAATTCTTTGTTAAACATCTCAAAGGCAGAGTTCAGGAAGAGGTTAGAGATGAAATTCAGAAAAAATTAGATGCAATTACAGTGGATATAAAAACAGTTACAATGCCAAAACCGGTTGAAGTATCTAAAGAAGGCATGCCCGTATTTAAAGGTTCATTATTAAAACAAGATACGCTCAAGTATTCTACAAAGATGGAAATACGCGGTCAGCAGATGGTAATTAATTCGACGCGGAGAATTTTCAGATCAACTTATGATAACAAAGATGTGTGGAGAATTGTTGAAGAATCATCTGGAGCTATGGGCGCGGGCGTTGATACGCTCGATATGGATGCTGTAACATTGCTTCCGATACGCAGGTCGGCAACACAAGGACCGGCTAAAATGTTCTTTACTTATTCCGCAAATTCTGTTGATGGAAAATTAGTAATGGGTCCGCAGGAAATGCCGATTAAAGCAAAAACAGAAAACACGGTTTTGCCAGATGGAGCAGGTATTGACCTGCCCGTTAGCACATTGCCGCTCGCAAATGGATACAAAGCGACTCTTTTCCAATTTGAAATGATGATGCAAAAAGAAAAAGCATTGTCATTAACAGTAATAAGTTCAGAAAAAGTTACCATAGCCGGACAACAATTTGATACTTGGAAAGTCGAATTATCTCCAAAAGGAGAAGATTCTGGCGGTTCAAAATTATGGATCACGAAAGATAGTCGAAAGATTGTTAAATCAGAGACGAAACTTCCTCCACAAGCCGGCGGCGGAATAGCTGTTACTGAGTTAGTAAAATAAGTAAATGAGTCTTTGAGTAGTTGAGTATATGAGTAATAAGTCGTTGAGTATATGAGTAATAAGTAGTTGAGTAGATGAGTAATGTGTAGAGTCCCCCATCGGGGCAGGCTTTCCCCAGAAAGGACTAAAGCGTGAATGTCTGACACTTCCTTATGATTTTTATTTGAA
>JBBIII010000147.1:1510-2980 GCA_037446575.1 Ignavibacteriales bacterium | reverse complement strand
GTTCTTGATGCGCGAAAATATTTTGATTATGGTATCGGCACTTATATACAAAACTTGGTTCCTTATATTTGCCAACGTTCCGATCTTACGATGATATTAGCGCCTGAGGATTTAGATAGGGTTAAAGTGTCAGAAAGCGTTCATATTGTTGTGGACTCGTCAAAAAAATATTCGCTTAGGGAGCTGTGGTCTATAGCAAAAACCGCAAATGCTCTTAATGCGGATATTTTTCATGCGCCGCATTATACTTTGCCGTACGGATTGAAAATCCCTTCTATAACAACAATACATGATGTTCTTCATATTCGAGGGCGGCAATATTATTCGAAAGTTCAAAGTATGTACGCAAAAATAATTATTGAACATGCGTGTAAAATATCAAATGCAATTATTGTGGATTCAATATTTACGCGTAACGAATTATGTGAACTATGTAATGTAGATGAGAATAAAGTTAAGGTTGTTTATTTAGGCGTTTCAGAAGTTTTCGAAGACAAGGTTCTCGAATCCAAAGTTGAGGAATTTAAACAGAAAAAAAATATTCAATATCCGGCTATTTTGTACACCGGAGGTCTTAAGCCGCATAAAAATGTAAAGATACTAATTCAGGCGTTTGCATTGCTTAAGCAAAAAAAGGAATTACACCTTTTGTTTGCTGGCGAATCTATATTAAAAAATCCTTTTTTAATGGAAATTATAAGAAAAGAAGGGGTCGGTGAACAAATTATTGAGCTTGGTCAGTTATCTAAAAAGGAACTAGCTATTGCATATCGGGTTGCGACTGTTGTTGTACTCCCCTCGCTATATGAAGGATTCGGCTTATCGATGCTCGAAGCTATGGCATCTGGAACTCCAGCCGTTGGTGCGCGATCAGCTTCGATACCCGAAGTAATGGGCGATGGGGGAATTTTATTTGATCCTCATTCAAAAGAAGAATTATCACATGTATTGAATAGTGTACTTTGCAATAATGATTTGAGAGCAAAGTTAATTAAGAATGGGTATGCGAATGTAAAACGATTTACCTGGGATAAATGCTTTGAAGAAACCTTTAAAATTTATTCCTCAATATCATAAAAATATTGTAATAACTATGCAAGGTTTTATAATTCGTAGAAAATGATAAATTGAACACTGATTTTACTGATGCAACAGTTGCTCGCTGATTATTATATCTATGGTTATCACTATTTTTTCTGTGCAATCGGTGTACTAAAACTTCGGCGTTCTTAAAATAAAAATTGATAGACAATTTGGCTAAATGAAAAGTATCCCACTCCCGACAAAGAATGGAACACAGATAACACAGATGAGACGAGATGAACAGTGATTAAGAATCTGTGATTAACATGTGCTTTTTCTGTAATTGCACCTTATATCCTATTCACTAGCTCATCCTTAATCGTCAATCTCCACTTCGCACATCGAAAATTATTAAATCGCACTTCACGCATCATATCTCACTTATCT
>JBBIII010000147.1:0-1410 GCA_037446575.1 Ignavibacteriales bacterium | reverse complement strand
GGGATTTCCCTTTGTGCTGCTCGACTTCTTAGCTTGTTGTACAACTTCAGGTATAGAACTTTCCTGTAGGCCAAATTCTTTTAGTGTTTGAATTTTCAATTCTTTGCAAATGTTTTCTATCCAGTTAATAGAATCAATTGCAGATGCGTTGGCATTATTCGTAAGAATTTGCGCTACGGTATTAAACCGTTTTAGAAAATCAGAAGAAGGATTATTTTTAATTAGTAAGTTAACGTTCATTTTAATAACGAATGGTAAAAGCCGAGCGCATATCGAACCGTGCGGAGCAGAGAACATACCGCCTAAAGGCGCCGCAAGTCCATGCGTTGCACCCAATTTTGCATTTGCTAAAGCTAAACCACTAAACAAACTTGCTATACACATATCTTCTCTTGCAGATTTATCTCCAGATTTATAAGCAGAGCTAAGTGAGCGGCTGGCTCGCTTCAATCCTTCGATGCACACACCATCCGTTAAAGGATTGGTCTTGTTTGAAACAAACGCTTCTATTAACTGAGTTAGAGCATCAAGTCCGGTGCTTGCTGTTATTGACGGAGGCATGGAATATGTCAACTCAGGATCAACAATTGCTATGCGCGGATACAATAGTTTGCTTCGCATACTCACTTTCACTTTATGTTCTGTTGAAGCTATCACAGCATTGCATGTTACCTCAGCTCCAGTCCCTGCTGTCGTAGGAATTGCAATGTATGGAGCAGGCGGATTATTAATATCTTTGCCTCTGCCAATTACTTCTAAATATTCCATCAGCTCACCGCTGTTATTCATTAATGCAGAAATAGCTTTTCCCGAGTCAATGACACTTCCACCGCCAATTCCAATGACAAGGTTACATTTTTCTTGTTTTGCTTTATCTACTGCTTCTATGATTTTATTTACTGTGGGTTCGCTGCTTATGCTGAATACAGTGGTTGTAATTCTCGAATTATTTAAATTTTTAATTATAGATTCAATACGCGTACTATTTTTTCCACATATAACAAATGCGTTCTTACCCAAAGTGCCTGCAATAATTGGAAGGTTTTTGATTGCACCATTGCCAAAGATTATTTGATCTGCCGTAGAAAATTCAAATTGCATAGGGAGCTATTCCTTTTGTGATTAAATAGATAAAATAAACTGCTACCATTCTTTATCATTTGGAAAAATATTGTTGAATTTAACGCTGGTTCTCGGCTCTGCCATCATTGAAGCTACTGCGTCTCTCCATTTTAGATAATGGGCGGTTTCCTTGTGTCGAGCAGAATCTTCTATCGTACGATATACTTCAATTAGAACGAACCTCGAAGGGTCATCCTGATTTTGTATCACATCGAAACGAGCAATGCCAGATTCCTTCACACTATTTTGTGCGTTTTCAATTGTTGCCGTTTTGAAGGTTTCAACTTG
>JBBIII010000146.1:0-3003 GCA_037446575.1 Ignavibacteriales bacterium | reverse complement strand
AACCTTGAAATTGCCTTAGAAATAGTTTTGAAGAATTTCTATATCGGGATTCGGGTGCAATAATTTGCTTGACGCACACATACATAGTTGCTATAATTAGCATAATGTTGAAGAAACTTAAAAGAGAATGTTCCCGCCGCGTTGCGCGCATCGGGAACGGCCGAGTTGAACTGTATCTCTCACGGATTGTTTATGGAAGTAAAGAAATTAAATCGTCTCCTTGCGCGCTGACTCGCGCGGGAGAACAATCCGTTCGAGACTGACGGCAACAACCGCAACTCAACTCGGCCGTTAGGCGTATCCAAATTCAAATATATTTAAGAAGACGAAATAATAAGTTATATTTGGGCTGTAATAAAAAAGAGAGGTTAATATGATTTTTAAATTTGGTGAATTGTTCTGTGGGCCCGGTGGTCTTGGTTTGGCAGCAAAACTTGCCAAAGTGAATAACTCATCTGAAAAATTTGAAATCGAGCACGCTTGGTCAACAGATTATGATAAAGATTCTTGTAATACTTATATAAAAAATATTTGTCCAGACAATCCCAAATCCGTCATTCATAAAGATATTAGGAAATTAGATTACAAGGTTCTTAAAAATATTTCTGAAATCGATGCTCTTGCATTCGGTTTTCCTTGCAATGATTTTAGCGTTGTTGGTGAACAAAAAGGTATAGATGGTGTATATGGACCACTATATTCTTCTGGAGTCAAAGCCTTAAAATTATTTCAACCATTGTGGTTTCTTGCTGAAAATGTTGGTGGACTACGAAATGCAAACGATGGGAAAACTTTCAAAAATATATTGCAAGATTTGTTTGACACTGGTTATTCTGTTTACCCGCATTTATATAGATTCGATAATTATGGAGTTCCACAATCCAGACAAAGAATAATTATTATTGGAATTCGTAAAGATTTGGATATCGTTTTCAGAGTCCCATCACCTGTTCTCTATTTAGACATAAGCGTCAGAAATGCTCTTGAGAATCCGCCAATTCCCAAAAATGCTGCTAATAATGAATTGACTAGGCAGTCTGAACAAGTAATTAAAAGACTCAAATACATAAAACCTGGTGAAAATGCTTTTACAGCAAATTTACCTGAAGAACTTCAATTAAATGTTAAAGGCGCAAAAATTAGTCAAATTTACAAACGACTTGAACCAAATAAACCTTCTTACACAATTACTGGTAGCGGTGGCGGTGGAACTCACGTTTATCATTGGAGAGAAAATAGAGCATTAACAAATAGAGAAAGAGCAAGGTTACAGACTTTTCCTGATAACTTTGAATTCTGTGGCTCAAAAGAAAGTGTAAGAAAACAAATAGGTATGGCTGTTCCCCCAATGGGTGTTAAAGTTATTTTCGAGGCTCTGTTAAAAAGTTTTGCAAAAATTGAATATGATTCTGTTGATTGTAACATCACTCCTTTAATTCATCACCAGCATCAAGAAATCTATAACGTCTCTTCTACGAAAGAGCAATACTCAATCTTTGAAAAGACTGATAACACATATCAAAAATCTGCTTGTGGAATTCTATGATAACAAATAATCTTTTTAATAATATTCTTATTGATCCTGTTCAAAGAGGCAATAATAAACTATTAATTGTATCGGGATATGCAACCTCTGCTATGGCGTTCCACCATTTGACAGAATTGAATAATCTTGGTAGAACCGATATCGAAATCAAATTAATCATTGGTATGAGTTCATCCGAAGGTATTGCTGTTAGCAATCATAATGGTTTTAAACAAATTGTGAATGATTTTGGTGGTAGGTTTCAATGTAGCTACAGAATTTCCAATCCTCCTGCCCATTCCAAAATGTATCTTTGGTTATCTAACAACGAACCTCGTTTGAGTTTCCTTGGTTCTGCAAATTATACTCAAACTGCTTTCAATGAAAGAAAGCAAAAAGAGGCTTTAACAGAATGTAACAATCGTGATGCCCTCGAATATTTCGAAAGTATGGTTGATGATTCTATTTATTGTGAACATCCAGATTCTGAAAACTTGATACAAATTTTTAATGACAGAGTCTATCGAAGAAGACCACAAGAATTAATTGAAGCTCCAACAACTGAGACTACTCCAATCTTTCAACCTGATTTTACAACATTAGAAAGCGTAACAGTATCCTTATTGGACAGAAATGGAAACATCCATAATAAAGGTGGATTAAATTGGGGACAACGTGACGGAAGAGAACCTAATCAAGCATATATTCAGCTTCCTCCAGAAGTATATCGGAGCGATTTTTTCCCAATTAAGTCAACACATTTTACTGTTCTGACAGATGATAACAAAACTCTTATCTGCACTAGAGCGCAAAAGAATGCAATGGGCGCAGCAATTGAAACGCCTCATAACAATAGTCTTCTTGGAGAATATTTCAGACATCGTTTAGGTTTAGCAAATGGGGCATTTATCACCAAAGAAGATTTATTAAATTATGGAAGAACTGATGTGACTTTCTATAAAATAGACGATGAAAATTATTATATGGATTTTTCCATTCACTGATGGACAATTTAACGCCAGCACAAAGAAAACAGAATATGCAAAATATTCGCTCGAAAGGGACACTACCAGAAAAGATTATAATGAGCGAATTGAAAAAGGCTAAAATATACTTCTCAACTCACGCTAATAATATTATTGGCAAACCCGACATAGTTTTTCGAAGAAAAAAGATTGTTGTTTTTATAGATTCAGATTTTTGGCATAAACATCCCACACGATTTATCCTGCCTAAAACAAATACGAACTATTGGATTAATAAAATAAATCGAAATGAAGAACGAGATAAAACCGTAACTAAAGAATTAAGAAAAAACGGTTGGCGCGTTATTAGAGTTTGGGAGTATGATATTAAAAAATCTTCTTCCAGATGCTTAAATAGAATTTTAAAAGCATACTATAAATAAAACGCCTAACAAGTAGGCTAAGGTGTCAGGTCTTGACAATTGACTCAACCTTTCTCATCAGTTCAGCTAA
>JBBIII010000145.1:0-3037 GCA_037446575.1 Ignavibacteriales bacterium | reverse complement strand
TGTGCTATCACAATGATAGCATATTGATAGCTTAATGTCAAGTACTTTTTTTAAATTTTTTTAAGTCCTCGTGGAGTCTTTTTATGAGGTAACTCGTGAGTCAATGCGCGACTTGGGTTGGGCAGAATGTATAGTTTGACATTATTTAAAAAAATCTTAATTTGATACACGATCGTTCAATTAATTAAATCCATCGATTAAATAATCTAAGGAGGTATAAAATGCGCCTAATAATCCTATATATAGCAATCTTAATTGCTCTTTCTGCAATATTATATGGACAAGAAAGAATTGATGTTGTCTATCTCAAAAATGGAGACATACGTAAAGGAGTAATAATAGAAAACATCCCTAATAATTATATTAAACTTGAGACAGAGGGTGGGTCAATATATACAATTAAATATGCAGATATAGAAAAAATAACTAAAGAAGATAAACCTGCAATTTCGCAAAAAGCGAAAACCAAAAGTGGATTGATGACACGCACAGGCGATTTTGGACTTACAGTTGGATTGTGGCTTGGAGGTGAGGTAAGTTTAGGTGATTTTCACCCAATATTTTGGCCTGATAAAGAAGCTAGCGTGCTTATAAAATTTTTTTATGATACATACGTAATAGAACAACTTGGTGTTGGTGTATATATGCATTTTTCACCGTTGTTTGTTGAAGAATCAGAAGATGTAATACATATGTATGAATTTGGTGGTTCTATAAAACCGAGATTTCCAATAGCCGATGGCGCGGCAGTTATAAAACCTGGTGTTGGCATCGGTTATCGAGTTTATAGTTCACCGGAAAATCCGCATATGGACGAAATTAATTCCATGGGGTTAAATGTTAGTGTTGAAGTTCAATTCGATGCAAAAAGTACTATTGTTCCATATTTTGAGATCGGTTTTCTTTCACAACCTGTTGGAGGGAATATAAATACTGATGTAACTTTTCCACCATTTATATATTTTGGCGTCGGTATAGCTTTCTAAAATTATTATTAATTGTTTTTATTCTAATCTCCTTCTCAAGTTAGAAATTGAGAGGGAGATTTTGTATAATGGGCATAAGATTGAATATTTAACTACGCAATTTTATCATCATTTCTTATCTTTAATCATCTGAGGAATTATAGCAAATCTTGCTACATTTTATATTATCCTGAAAAATTCAATATAAATTAATACATTGAGATAAGTTGTTACTGAGAAACAAGATAAAACCAAAGAAGCGGACACAAAAAAGATACAAAGCATAGAATATGAGTACAGCAAAAAGGCAGTCGTAGAGGATAATCGGCTTAAACCCGGACGTAACAGTCATCATCCGTTGATAGCATTTATAGCGGAGACTCGCATGGCAGTAAATTTTTGGTTACGCAGTGGCAATAGTTATATGGCAAATAACTTGTTTGGTTTTTTAGAAAACACGTTTGAGCGATTATCAGGAAAGACCATTGGATTGTTTCGAGCAGACAGCGGATTTTATGACCAAAAGATACTGGAATACTTAGAAAATCAGTCAAAACCGATTGATTATATCATTGCGGCAAAATTCTATAATCCGTTAAAGCTGGCAATTTCATCTCAGAAAACATATATCACAATAGAAGATGGAATAGAAATAGGTGAGATGATGTATCAAAGTCCGCAGTGGCAACAAGCGCGAAGACTGATCATAGTCAGGCAGGAAGTAACTATAAGACCGAAAGCAACGGGAAAGCAGTTACGCTTATTTGGAGAAGAAGAGATATATAAGAACTACAGGTATAGTTGTTTTATAACAAATCTTACCTTACCTGCAAAAGCCGTATGGGATTTATACAGAAATAGAGCTGATGCAGAAAACAGAATTAAAGAATTGAAGGAGGATTTTGGTGTCGATAGTTTTGCAGTTCAAGATTTCTTTGCCACTGAAGCCGCATTAAATTTTGTTGTTATGGGATACAACTTAATGAGTTTATTTCGTCAAGTCGTTTTGCAATCGAATATCCAGCCGCAATTAAAAACTTTACGCTTTAGAGTTTTTGGTATTGGTGCCTACATTACTAAAAACGGTAATCAGCATATTCTTAAACTTGCCTTAGCTATGAAACGTAGATGTTGGTTTGATGGTCTTTGGAAGAATTTTTGTTCTATGGCTTGGCCCTTTGTTGTTCATACGTGATTTTCTAATGACAAATTTGGGTTAAAATTGCTTTACAAAAAAAAGAGGGATCAACATGTAATCGTTATCAGAAGTGGATTACTTGGAATTTAAGAATGCTCTTGATGCGGCGAGCGTGCGTGTTTCACAAATTATATTTATAGGATTAGGGGTAGGAACATTCATATTCATACTTGTTATCTTCGTAATATTTCTAAAGCAACATGAACTCACTTATAATGAAGAAATGATTCAAACAATAGACATATTATCACTTTTGAACTTTTTATTTGTAATCAGTTCTATTGGAATTGGCAAAGTTTTATATGACAGGCAATTCTCAGAGCAAAATCTCAAGAGAGCAGTAAGTAAAGAATTTAAAGATAACGAAGGCAAGATTTTAGATTTATCTCCGCCTAAAAAATGTATTATGATTATACGAACAGCTTCATTAGTGCGTCTGGCAATTTTTGAGGGGGCTGCATTTATCGGTCTTGCTGTTACATTGCAAGTTGTAATAAGCGGTATCGGATATATTGAATCAAGTTATTATTTAAATGCATTATCAATTTTACCACTGCTCGGCTATATAATTTTGAATTTTCCGAATGCAGAGAGGATAGAAGAGATATTTAGAACTAGAATACAGAAATAATCTAAAAAACTTGTATTTATATGGAAAAAAAGCTCTGATAAAAGATGATAGCGAATTATTTTAGTGTTTGTATATGACTATCCGACAATTACAATAGTTTAGGAAGGAAGCATTTAATGAAAAAATTATTATCGAAAATGAGTGTATGAAGTAGTTAAGCAGATGGTTTCTTCTTTGATATTGTCATTTTATAATTCAAAATCGGATTGACGTTGGTAAATCAGTTCTGAGGAATGGACTCTT
>JBBIII010000144.1:0-3425 GCA_037446575.1 Ignavibacteriales bacterium | reverse complement strand
GTTTCAATCCACGCGCCCACGTGGGGCGCGACTGTTATTCTATAATCTATATTATTTATCACTTATTTCAACACCTTTTTCGCCTTCATCCAATTTTTCAATGAACTTTTTTATCGCGATGTGATTTTTCGCTTTTTCTAATTGTTTTCGCAACGCTAAACTACTATAAAAAACTCGTCCGCTTCGGTTAGCGTTATCTATAATGGACATTTAAGGATTTTCAACAAAACATTCAAGAATGAATGTCGTACATTATAATATAATCGGTTCCTCTATGTTATCTATTGTTGATTTGCCATAATGTTCTACTCGTCTCTTCCAATTCGATCCCAAAAAATAGAATCTTAGACTATCTTCTTCAGTTTTATAAATTTTTAACAATTTATCCTTTAAGCTTTCCCATTGTGCAGGGTCAATATTACATTCATAAACTGAGTTTTGAACTCTTATTCCATAATCAAGACATACTTCTGAAATCTTCCTTAAGCGAGTTATTCCAGCCGGAGTTTTTGTTGAAACATCGTAACTTACAAGTACAAGCATGATTTCAACCTTTCATATAAAATGGGGGATATTCAGAAATATCACCCCGTATATATCGCGCTAATAATTGTGCTTGTATATGTGGTAACAATCCTATTGTCATCTTTTCATCTAACAATGGATGAACTAACTCTTCTTGTTTTCTTTTTTGATATGCAGAAAGAACTGTTTTCCTTGCTTCGTCAGACATTCGCACTTCACCCGATTCGCGAATCTCAAAATCTTTGATTGTAACCTGTTTAAGATTTATAAGATTCAACATAATTCTATCGCCAAGGTAAGCTCTGAATTCTTCCATTATATCCAGAGCTAAACTTGGCCTACCTGAACGTAGTTGATGTAAAAAACCGACTTGAGGATCTAACCCAACAGTTTCGACTGCTGAACGAACATCATTTGCCAGTATTGCATATAAAAAAGAGAGCAGTGCGTTTGCCGGATCTAACGGTGGTCGCTTAGAACGGTTTGTGAATTTAAAATCTTCTTTCTGTGAAATTATGAGATCTGCTAAAACACTAAAATAAATATTTGCACATTCTCCTTCATATCCACGCAATCCATCGAGTGTTTCGGATTTAGCAATTTCATTGAGTCGATTGCCAAGAATTGTAATTGATCTTTCAATTTCTATTGTTGTCTCTTCAGGGTGGTTCCTTTGATGACGCTGTAAAAGATTTCTATAGTTAGTTACTTTTGCGGCAATTATTGGTCGTGCTATTTGCAATGATTCTTGCTCATTGTCTGAAATAGAATATTGAGTTTTTCTAAGAAGAACATTGCCTTGTTGTGCTCCCTGTACACGTGCTAAAAATTTTCCTTGTTCTGATAAATAACTTATACAAACATTATTTTCCGCGCAGAATGCCATCAAAGCAGGAGATAGGGCTTTAAATCCGAAACATACTATATTCTCGATAGAATGAATAGGAGCTTGAAATACTTTTTCGTTGTTGATTTCAACAACAAATGTTTCGCGCTCTTTGCGCACATAGGCATCATCGGATGTGATGTATAATGTATTAAGATGTTTTTTCATATATAAATATTTTTTGTGGGACACACATTCTTGTGTGTCGACACATATTCTGCATGACACACATTCCTATGTGTCGTAAAGGACATTTAGGAATGAATGTCCTACAGGTTACAATCCACATTTTTCAAAATTACAATACCATCCAATATATTTATCGGTCTCTTCTGTTAATCCTTTTTTAATTGGATTGTTATACATGTAGTTTAACTTTGTATCAAATTCTTTTCCATCTCGCACAATCCTGTCGTACGATTCTTTTTGCCATATTACTCCCTTTGTCTTTCTATGCTTGTTTATTTTGTGTGAGCTTACGCCTTTGATTCCATGCATAACACGACTTAACGTAAATCCTTCTTTAGGTTCTAAAAGTAGATGAACATGATCCGGCATTACTATGGCGGCATAGCAGATATAATACTTCCCGTCACCACTTTTAATATGATCAAGAATTATTGCTTGTTCGTTTTCGTCAAACATAGTATCATGCGCACAAAATGTTATAAAATAAATAGAACCTTCTAATGTCCAATGAGGTAAATGCCTTCTTTTTATTTTTAATTCTCCATCCATAACTTATGGGACACACATTCCTGTATGCTGGTATATCGTATGACACACATTCTTGTGTTTCGTAAAGGACATTCAGGAATGAATGTCCTACAAATATAATTCCTTCATATAATCTTTTAATTTCTTTTCGTTCATCGCTTTTGGCATACATATATTATACAGGGAACAATTCCGGCATTTTTGTTCATACTTTGCAGAAGGTACTTTTTGAGTTAATACAATCTCATGCACAGCAAAAATTATTTCTTCTGTTTGTTTCCTTAACTCTGTATCAATTTCAACAACGCTTCTTCGCCGTATCTTACCGTAGAAAAATGCTCCTTTACTGATGGATGTATGAAGCATTTCCTCAAGACATAACACCTGTGCGCATAATTGCACCTTGTCGCTAATATCTTCTTTTGGCTCGCCTGATTTAAATTCAACAGGTAATATCTCTTCGCCTTGTGAAGTATCTTTAAATTCTACTACATCACATCTTCCGACAATACCGAGTCGTGTAGAATGGATTCTCAATCCGCGCACGGTTTTTTTTGTTCCTCTCGTTTCGTATGTATCGGTATCTACTTTATCATGCAGAATTTCTCCACGCACCGTGAACACGTTATCATTCCAAATATCTTCTACATAGATCAACCCGCACTGCCGAGTACAATACACATAGTGCTGGAGTGAACTGATTTGTATGTAATCGTCTTCAGTGAACACTTGCTATTCCTCACGTTGGAAGCCAATTGGTCTGCGCTTTGGCTCGGGAAATGAAGACGGCTCCATAAGTTTTCGCAATTCGCTTAGAACATAGATAATTGCCTGCTCATGCGAGTCGAGACGTTTTGTGAGTTTCTTTTCCAGTTCATTGAGTTTTTGGAGTAATGTTTTGTTTGCCGTTAATGTCTGCCGCATTTTGATGAAAGCCCGGATAACAAACACACTCATCTGAATGGCACGAGGACTATTGAGGACGTTTGCCGCCATAATAGCACCATGTTCAGTAAAAGCATAAGGGAGCGTCCGTCTTCCTCCACGTGTTCTGTTTGACATCGCAAATTGCGATGTCAAAGTCGAATACTCTTTTTGAGTTAATTGAAAAAGAAAATCTTCTGGGAAACGTTCCCTATTCCTTTTTACTGCTTCATTCAGCCGAAACGTAGGAATGCCGTAAATTGACGCTAGATCTGTATCCAGTATTACTCGTTCCCCGCGTATTGTGTGGATTAAGGAATCAATTGGAACAGAAGGAATAAGCTTGTCTTCAGTTCGCTTACGCACTGATTTC
>JBBIII010000143.1:1270-3493 GCA_037446575.1 Ignavibacteriales bacterium | reverse complement strand
ATTGCGGCGGGCATGTATTTAACAATTCGTTCAATCGGTACAGGTTTTAGAAAAACTTATCCTCTAAAAATTGATTCAGACCGAAGAATCTCTCAGTAAATTAAAATTACTACTTTGAAATATTTTAATCTGCAAATTAGGTTTATCTGAACCGTTGCTTTCAAGCCGAGAGTTAGTTAGATTATCTCAGCAATCCTATAATCTTATAAAATTTATGCTCAAAGAATTTTTAAAAAGCATTGCCGAGACAACTTTGCATGGAGATGCGCGCGAGGAAAGTTATTATCCGCATTTTTCCAAATTAATAGAAAACTTTGCTGATGCGACAGGTAAAAGAAATATTCAGGTTACAACTCTTCCCAAGAAAACTGAAGCAGGTAATCCTGATTTCCGTGTGTGGGATGGGAACCAGAAAATTGTCGGTTATATAGAAGCAAAGAAGCCCGGAGAGAATCTTGACGTAATTGAAAATTCCGAACAGGTTAAACGCTATCGTTCTACTTTTCCAAATTTAATTCTCACAGACTTTCATGAGTTTCGCTTGTATAGAAACGGCGAGTTGTTCGATAAAGCATTGTTAGCTCGTCCTTACATTGCGGAAAAACTAAAAATTGCGCCGCCGATTGAAAATGAAGATAAATTTTTATCGTTATTAGAAAAATTCTTTGCATTCTCGTTTCCAAAAGTATTTACATCTGAAAATCTTGCTGTCGAACTTGCAAAGCGCACAAGATTCTTGCGTGATGAAGTGATTACGAAAGAACTAGAAGAAGCCGAAAAAGGAAAAGGAAAGATTTATGGTTTCTATACTACTTTTAAGCAATATCTTGTTGCAGACCTAACGCCGAAAGATTTTGCCGATATTTATTCTCAGACTATCACATACGGCATGTTTGCGGCGCGAGCGCGAGCTAATGGAGAGTTTAACCGAAAGCTTGCTTACGATCTTATTCCGCAAACAATTGGAATTTTGCGCGATGTGTTCAGTTTTATTTCACTCGGTAAATTGCCACAGCAAATGGAAGTAATTATTGATGATATTGCAGAAGTTCTTCAGGCGGCAGATGTAAAGAAAATACTGGACGAATACTATCGAAAAGGAAAAGGAGAAGACCCTGTCGTTCATTTCTACGAAACATTTTTGAATATATACGATCCCGAAATCCGTGAAAAGCGCGGTGTTTATTACACGCCGGAACCGGTTGTTAAGTACATCGTACGCGCCATTCACAGTTTGCTAAAAACGCATTTCGGTTTGCTGGATGGATTAGCGAGCAAGGAGGTAACTTTGCTCGATCCCGCCGCCGGAACGCTTACATTTCCAGCCGAAGCGATTAAACTTGCGGTGCGGGAATACGCAGACAAATACGGCGATGCGGGCAAAAGTCAGTTAATCAAAAATCAGATTTTGAAAAACTTTTACGCGTTTGAATTGATGATGGCGCCGTATGCAATCGGTCATATCAAAATCAGTTTTTTGTTGGAAGAGCTCGGCTACAAAATGCAGGAAAGCGACCGATTTAAACTTTACTTGACAAATACACTCGATATAGAAGACCTGAAACAGACAGAAATTCCTGGATTTGAATCTCTCAGCAACGAGAACCACGAAGCTGGCAAAATTAAACAGAAAGAACCTATTCTCGTTATTCTCGGCAATCCGCCTTACAGCGGACACTCCGCAAATAAAAATGATTGGACAGAGAAACTATTAAAAGAAGATGTGGACGGCGCGCAGAGTTTTTACACTTTAGATGGAAAACCGCTCGGTGAGAAAAATCCCAAATGGCTGCAAGATGATTATGTGAAATTTCTGCGCTTTGCTCAATGGAAAATTCAAAAAG
This sequence comes from Ignavibacteriales bacterium, assembly GCA_037446575.1. Taxonomy (GTDB): domain Bacteria; phylum Bacteroidota; class Ignavibacteria; order UBA10030; family UBA10030; genus JBBIII01. The sequence goes on along the minus strand of JBBIII010000143.1, from coordinate 1,649 downwards.
CCGGGCAAGGGATTGTGGGAATGATTACCAATCACAGTTATTTGGATAATCCTACGTTCCGAGGCATGCGCCAGAGTTTGATGAAAACTTTCAACGAGATCTATATTATTGACCTTCATGGAAATTCCCTGAAGAAGGAAACTAATCCCGACGGGGGAAAAGATGAAAATGTTTTCGAAATTCAACAGGGAACTGCGATTGCTGTTTACGCGAAAACTAAGAACGGTAAAGGATGCAAAGTTTATCATAGAGATAATTTCGGATTACGTGAAGAGAAGTATGATTGGCTCGAAAAAAAGGCGTTTAAGAAAAAAGATTATGAAAAATTAGAACCTGCAATTCCTTGGTACCTATTAAAACAAAACAACACTAAGGATAT
>JBBIII010000143.1:0-1170 GCA_037446575.1 Ignavibacteriales bacterium | reverse complement strand
AATGAAGTAATGCAACATATGCTTAAACCAAACACTGGACTTATTACGGTTCGGAAAGCACCACCTAACAGTTTGTGTAATTATTTCTTAATATCGGAATATATGATAAGCAACGGAGCGATTCGTTCAGATAATCAAAGTATAGATACATTTTTCCCTCTTTATCTCTACGACACCGCTCAGCCAAAAAAGAAACCTAAAGTTGCCACGATGATGCTTTTTGAACCACAGGCAGAATATGGAAAATCCGGGGGCAGACGCGCTAATATTGCTCCAGAAGTTTTTAAGCAATTGGAAGAAGCATACAATAAAATCCCAACGCCAGAGCAAATCCTTTATTACTGCTATGCAGTTCTTTACAGCAATATTTACCGTCAAAAGTATGCGGAGTTTTTAAAGATCGATTTTCCTCGAATTCCGTTCACAAAAAACTATGAACTCTTTAAAGAGCTTGCAAAATTCGGCGCAGAGCTTGTCGAATTCCATTTACTCAAACATAAATCGCTTAATCGCCCTGTTGTGAAATATTTCGGCAAAGGTAAAGATGATACTATTGGCAAACCCCGGTACGATGAAAAAAGTGAGATTGTATTTATAAATGAAAACAAATGGTTCGAGAATGTGTCAAAGGAAATTTGGAATTATCAAATTGGCGGCTATAAAGTATTGGAACATTACTTGAAGGATCGCAAAGGGCGTCAAATGGACGACCCAGCGCACTTTTGCAAAATGGCAACCGCACTAACAAAAACTATTGAATTGCAGAAAGATATTGATAAACTATTTCCAAAAGTTGAAAAGAAGGCAATTGAAAAATAATACAATCCCTTATTTTTTCGTTCTAAGTAAGACTGATTTTGTATTTCATAATTTAGAAGGAATCATCTGATAATCTATTTTTGAATTGCAACTCTTGAAACAGCACAAATTTTTCTCAGTGTAACTCTCTTTTCTCAACCCGTGTTTCTCTGTGTTCCAATTTATAGAAAGATGATTGATCGCACTAAAGACAAGATGATCACATATCATTGTAAATCTATTTATTCTGCTTGCCCGCCGTAATAAAGTAATGGCGGGTGTTTTCAGTGTTCCAACTAATTAAATTATTCTTTATAATTTATCCGAATCTTTTATCGGAACTCTGCATCTAACCAATATGTTTAAACATAA
>JBBIII010000142.1:0-3593 GCA_037446575.1 Ignavibacteriales bacterium | reverse complement strand
ATCGGAGAGTTTCTTATAAAGTTCACTACTCACAATTAAACAAACGTATTACTTATTTTTCTTATAAAACTCTTCCATAAATTTTGCAAGCAGTTCTACTGATTCTATCGGGCAGGCGTTGTAAATTGAAGCGCGCATGCCGCCGACCGAGCGATGTCCTTTCAATCCTAACATCTTGAGCGGTTTTGCTTCAGCTATGAATTTTTCTTCAAGTTCCGGAGTTGGAAGATTAAATGTTACATTCATCAGCGAACGGTCTTCTTTATTGACAACATTGCCTTTATAAAATTCTGGATAAGCATCAAACAAATCGTAGAGTAATTTTGCTTTCTTTTCGTTCTTTGCCTGCATTGCTTCAATGCCGCCTTCTTTGAGAATCCATTTCAAAGTTCTTCCGATTACAAACAGCGGTAGACACGGTGGAGTGTTGTACAAAGAGCCGGCATCGACATGAGTTTTGTATTTTAACATCGAAGGAAGGTTCTGTTTTGCTTTTGCTTCCATCCATGCTTTCTTAATTACGATCATCACGATACCGGAGGGACCTAAATTTTTCTGAGCGCCGGCATACATTAAACTGTACTTTTTATAATCGCGTTTGATCCCTAACATATCCGATGACATATCTGACACCAAAGGAACATCTCCAACGTCGGGGTCTTTTTTCCATTGAGTTCCGAAAATTGTGTTGTTCGTAGTAATATGAACATAATCTGCATCAGGTGAAAATTTTATGTCTTTCGGAATCTGGTTGAAATTTGTAGCTTTCGATGATGCAACTTCTGCAACTTCACCTATCAACTTTGCTTCTTTGATTGCCTTTGTCGCCCATTCTCCGGTGTTTACATAATCAGCTTTCTTGTGGAGAAAATTCATCGGCGCCATTGCAAATTGCAAACTTGCGCCGCCGCCAAGGAAAATTACGGCATATTCATCGGCAGATAATCCCATAATTGATAGTGCATCGGCTTGAGCTTCCGTAACGACTTTTTCGAAAGCTTTATCGCGGTGGCTGATTTCCATAATGGAAACACCGAGTCCCGAAAAATCCATTACAGCATCGCGAGTTTCTTCTACAACGGCAAGAGGCAGAACGGCAGGTCCTGCAAAAAAGTTATGTGCACGTGCCATAGTTTAATCCTTTCAAATATTTATTTTTCCATAATATAAGGGGTTAATCACACACTTTAACATACTAATATTTCTGCACAGTGTCTATAAAATTTTCAAATCGCTTAAAAAGAATTGAATATTTATTCAAAAGAAATTTTATGGAAGTTGCTGGTTATTGATTTTTTAGGTATTATCAATGCAGGAAAAGACTGGCGGGCTATCCTTAGCCGGTATTATGTCCGCATTCAGCGAATTTGAAATTATCATACTTTAATTCACCAATAATAATATCAGGAGTAAAATTATGAAAATCCTAGTTTCAGATGGAATTACCGCAGAAGGAGCAAAAATCCTTACAGATGCGGGGCATCAGGTGGATAAGCTGAAGCTTACACCGGAAGAATTACTGAAAAAGATCGGTGAATATGATTGTATTATCGTCCGATCTGCTACAAAAGTTACAAAAGAAGTTATTGAAGCGGGGAAAAATCTAAAAGTTATCGGACGCGGTGGTGTTGGACTTGATAACATAGATGTGCCGGTTGCCGAAAGTAAGGGAATAAAAGTTCTTAATACTCCAGCCGCGGCATCGGTTTCCGTCGCGGAGCTTGCAATTGGTCATATGCTTGCAGTATCTCGTTTCTTGCATGTAAGCTCTATGGAGATGCGGCAGGGCAAATGGCCGAAGAAAGAATATGGAGAAGGCAAAGAACTGTTCAAAAAGAATCTTGGCGTGCTTGGTTTCGGCAACATTGGAAAAGAAGTGGGGCGCCGTGGAAATGCGTTTGGCATGCATGTAATGGCATATGATCCAATTGTCAATTCTGCTGATTTTCCGGTTGAGATGACAACAAAGGAAAATATTCTTGTCAATGCCGATTTTATTACGCTACACCTTCCGTTAAACAAAAAAGAAGGTCCGGTCATAGGTAAAAAAGAATTTGAGATGATGAAAAATGGAGTGGTGCTCATCAATTGTGCGCGCGGCGGTGTTGTAGATGAAACGGCTTTACTGGAAGCGTTAAATTCAGGAAAAGTTGCGGCAGCCGGAATAGACGTATTTGCAAATGAACCACCGACCGAAGCACAGAAAGAACTGATTAATCATCCGCGCGTAAGTGTAACACCGCATATTGGAGCTTCTACGGTTGAAGGACAGGAGCGAGTTGGCGCAGAGATTGCAATGAAAGTTGTTCAAGCTTTCAGCGCATAAGCACAAGGATAATAAAAGAAAAATCATGTCGACAATAAGACCGTTCAAAGCATTCAGGCCAAAACCGGAATTTGCAGGTGAGGTAGCTTCGAAACCTTACGATGTGCTGAACTCAGATGAAGCCCGAGAGGAAGTGAAAGGTCAGCCGCTTTCGTTTTTGCATGTAGGCAAACCTGAAGTTGATCTTGATCCAGCAATTGATTTACATGATCCGAAAGTCTATCAAAAGGGGAAAGAAAATTTAGAAAAATTGATAACGCAAAATGTTCTTGTGCAGGACTCAGAGCCGTTTCTTTATGTTTATTCTCAAACGATGGGCGAGCACACTCAATATGGATTGGTCGGTTGCGCTTCGGTAGAAGAGTACTGGAACGGCATTATCAAAAAGCATGAATTGACTCGGAAAGATAAAGAAGAGGACCGTTGTGAGCATGTTCGCGTAACTAATTCTCATTCCGGTCCGATATTTTTAACTTATCGGGATAATAATGAGATAAATTCCATTGTTAGCAAAATTACAATCCAGCCACCTGAAAATGATCATATCGCTTTAGATGGAATTCGTCATCAATGCTGGGTAATAAATGATAAAGCGATAATCGAAAAGATCGTTAGTACATTCAAGTCCATTCCATATCTATACATTGCGGATGGACATCATCGTTCAGCGGCGGGGGCGCGTGTTGGCAGGGAAAGAGCACAGGCAAATCCGAATCATCGCGGAGATGAAGAATACAATTTCTACCTTGCTGTTTATTTTCCAGCAAACCAGCTTCGTATTATGGATTACAATCGCGTTATAAAAGATTTGAATGGATTGACAAGAGATGAATTTTTTGCAAAACTCAAACAGAACTTTACATACACAGAGTCTTCTATTCCCGTAAAACCGAAAAAGAAAAGCTATTTTGGCATGTATATGGATAGTAAGTGGTACACATTGACAGCCAATCCATCGCTCCAAAATAATTCAGATTCTGTGTTACGTTTAGATGTTTCTATTTTGCAAAATCATTTACTCGATCCTATCCTTGGTATAAAAGATCCGCGTGTAGATAAGAGAATTGATTTTGTTGGAGGGATACGCGGATTGGGAGAATTGGAGAGGCGAGTTAATTCCGGTGAGATGAAGGTAGCTTTCAGTATGTTCCCGCCATCGCTCGATGAGCTGATGGCAATTGCGGATGATGGGAAAATTATGCCGCCGAAATCTACTTGGTTCGAGCCGAAACTGAGGGATGGTTTGTTTGTGCATATGTTAGATTGA
>JBBIII010000141.1:0-3731 GCA_037446575.1 Ignavibacteriales bacterium | reverse complement strand
AGCTTAATTGCAATTTCATTGACTAATGTTGCGATAGCATCTACTATAATGGCATTAGTGCCTATTATGATACTGCCGGTTGTGAGGATATTATATAAAGAACGATTATCGTGGCGCGCTATTGCGGGAGCTTTTATAGCTGTTACCGGAGTTGGGATTTTGTTTTTGAGGTAATGGATTGTGGATTCGGGGTTAGGTATTGGGTGGTAGCCATTAGATGTTTTTTGGAAATATGATTTTGTTCTTTTTATTTACTGAGTAATTATAATTTGACAATAAAAAGTAAAATTGTTAAATAGATATGCGGGATGAAAGGAAATTTGGTTTTGATTGAATATTAAGCAATAGAATTTTTATTAATAATCTATCACTGCTGTCCAAAACCCTTTGAACAGGAATATAAAATTGTAGAAAACGACTTGAAAACTATAAATATTTCTTAATTCATAAAAGTAACCCTATGGTTTAATATTTGGTCGATTAAAATGCTGTCCAATAAAAAATTACACAAGGTGTCATTTCTTTTGTCTTGACACAAAAGAAATGACGAAAGAAAAAGTCAAGACTATAGAAAAATATGGGTAAAACTGCGGCTCACTTCGCTGCACAAAACAAACTCGCTCATCCCGACTTACATCGGGATTCGCTCAGACAATGTTTTGTGCGGACGCTTCGTTCGCCTTGTTTTACTTTCATATTTTTCTAAGGTCATTTTTATCATATTTTAGTCAAGTGTGATTTGACAATAAAAAGTAAAATTGTTAAATAGATATGCGGGATGAAAAGAAATAGGAATTTTTTATTTATAATCTATATAACACGTAGTTACACAGCAACGGGTTAACAACGGCGCTCTCAAAGGATTTCGAAAAATAAATTTGCTATATTATGCGAATGAAAGAAGCCAAAAATGTCTTAGATAAGCTTATTGCGAAGCAACGTGCAGTAATGTACAAACCAATCCAGATAGCCGAAATCTTGCACAGATGTCGTAATGGCGAACTAACAGTAATTGAAGTTCAAAATAACCTTGAAAAATATCGCAATACCTCAAAAAAGTGGCGCGACGAAGTTTCTCTTAATTTAATAAACCAACGAAGCACTTCCTCTCAAAAATTCCAAGATAACATTTTTGAACAAAATGCAGTACCCCCATCGGTTATAGCTGCTTTGGCTAATCATAATAACTCTAATGATGGCATCGTAGAACGCTACGTTTATCAACAATTTTGGCAAAGACAAGAAGCTATACGCAATCTTTGGAACTTCATTCTACAAAAAGATCAGAAGACTTTTCGTCTTGATGAATTTCTCGACCTTTTCCGCCGAGATAAAAAGATGAAAAGAAGTATTGATAAGGCTTATGAAATTGTTGTTTATGCTCTCTTTAATGCACTCGTCCGTGAACTTAAAATATCTATAACTATTCACGCGGATAAATCACAATCGGCGTTACTAAAGGATTTTGAAGAATTCGCTCGTTTAGTTTTAGGCATTGACTCAAAACATCCATCGCTTACTATGCCTGCACGATTGTATCGGGCTGGAGTATCTAATGCTGCGGATAAGGGTCTTGATATGTGGGCTAATTACGGATTAGCTATTCAAGTCAAGCACCTTACACTCACAGACGAGCTTGCTGATGATATAGTCGATGAAACCTCTGCTGATAGAATTTTGATCGTATGCAAAGACTCTGAAAAGGAACCAATAGAAAAAGTCTGTGGACAAATAGGCTATGGTGCGCGAGTTCAAGGCGTTATTACTCAGTCACATTTAATCCAATGGTATGAAAACGCTTTACGTGGTAAGTTTTCAAAGACAGTTGGCTCAACTTTAATCGAAAGCCTTAAAACGGAATTCCAAGTTGAGTTTCCTTATAGCACAACGTATTCTGAATTTTTTAACAAACGAGGATATAATAAAATAAAAAAATCATCGTCGCCGTTTTGGGCTGAAAAATAAATATGGACATATCTAATTTCAAATTTATAGATCTTTTTGCTGGTATTGGCGGAATGAGGATTGCGTTTGAACGCATAGGTGGCAAATGTGTTTTTTCATCTGAGTGGGATGCTTACGCACAAAAGACTTATGCGGCTAATTTTGGCGAAATACCCGCAGGCGACATAACAAAAATTAAAAATGATTCCATACCGAAGCACGATGTCCTTTTGGCTGGTTTCCCTTGTCAACCATTCAGTATTATTGGAAATAAAAAAGGATTTGCAGATACACGTGGCACCTTATTCTTTGAAATCGAAAGAATCCTATCGCATCATAAACCACATTGTTTCCTTTTAGAGAATGTTAAGCAGCTTGTTTCTCATGACAAAGGAAGGACGTTACGTGTAATCCTTGAACATCTTGATCAACTTGGTTATTTTGTGCATTGGATAGTCTTGAATTCGCTCGATTTCGGCATTCCACAAAAGAGAGAAAGAATTCTTATTGTAGGTTTTCTAAATGATTATGAATTCAAGTTTCCCAAAGTGCGACAGTCTTCAAAAACGCTAAAAGAAATCCTCGAAGATGACTCTCAAATAGATAAAAAATATTTTGCATCGAAAAAGATACTAGAACAACGAATCCAAAAAGTGCAAGGCAAAAAAATATTTTATCCATCCATTTGGCATGAAAACAAAGGCGGAAATATTGGTATTCATCCATTTTCGTGTGCGCTTAGAGCCGGTGCTTCCTATAATTATTTGCTTGTAAATGGCGTGCGCCGATTAACTCCTCGAGAAAATTTAAGACTTCAAGGTTTCCCTGATACATTTAAAATTGTTGTCCCTGATAGTGAAGTTCGCCGACAAGCTGGTAACAGTGTTACCGTGCCAGTAATAGAAGCAGTTGCTCGGCAAATGATGAAGTCAATCAAGGATAATCGTCTATCATCAAAGCAAACAAATTTGTTTTTAAGTCTTTCCAATGGACAATATAAGCAAGGCGAAGCGATCAAGTATTATGCGAAAGATAAAGTCGCACAATACAGGTCTAGAAAAAGACATCCAAAGATTGCTAAGGCATCATAAAATTTATTTTTCGTCTAACGTTAATTCTATTTATGGTAAGCCCGACATTGTATTTCGTCGTAAGAAAGTTTTAGTTTTTCTAGATTCATGTTTTTGGCATGGTTGTCCAAAACATTGTCGTGTACCAAGTGCGAGACGGTCGTATTGGCAAAATAAAATCAAGCGTAATGTTAAACGGGATAGACTGGTTAATCGTTTTCTCCGAAAAAACAATTGGACTGTAATACGATTTTGGGAGCATTCGATAAAAAAAGATATTAACGCTTGTATCGATAGAATTCTTTACAAACTTACTTAGATTTTCTTTTTCTCATTATCGCGCCGTTGTTAACTGTGTACAAGTAGGTTTCGCCCGCCAATATTCATATTATTTTGAATAGCGGCCTCACCAACTATGCACACAAAAAATAATTTTCAACCACCAACAAAAAACGTTGGTAGTTGCTTTCTGTTTAAAAAATAAAATTATAAAAAAATGTGGCATCCTCCTAAGTAACAAAAGTTGAGGGTAATGGAGTGGTTTCTTCAGGTATAAGTTTAAAGCCAAATTCAGCGGCTTTTCTTGTAAGCCGTTTGAGTGTACGTTTGATAATACAAATCAGAAATCTTAATTTATTGCTGAAAAAATATCTGAAAATAAATTTTTTGTAATATAGAAATCGTTAGGGCGCACGAAGTGCAACTATATGAAATTTT
>JBBIII010000140.1:0-3736 GCA_037446575.1 Ignavibacteriales bacterium | reverse complement strand
GTTTTTCCTCTTAACAAAATTTTCGACAGTTTTCCTAACGCAGTTTGATTTTTTTACCCCATCATCCTTTCGAGTTTTTTTCTCGCTTGAAGTGAAGGCATCTAAAAATATTTTCTGATTTCTTTTTTTACATATTGACTTTTTACATAACAGCTTGATGCGCGGGTTAGGTTGCGTTTTACCGATTCATTATTTCTAAAATATATTTTATTGGCAAACGCTAATAAGCGAGCAACGACCAACGCTTTTTGTTGGTGGTTGCTGATTATATAGTAGTGTGCAAAGTTTGTGAGACCGCTTTTTGAAAATCTAACAATGCAAGCGGGCGAACCTACGTGCACACGTTTTTTCAAAGAGCAGCGTTTGCGAAAATAAAAAAATTAAATGGCGTTGCGCATGCTTTTAATTATTAGCAGTCTTGTTAGCCAATCGTTGTCGGGGAGTAGCATCAATAAATGGTAGAACAAGCAACTCTTCGACATCCTTTGGAATATGAGTATGCTTTTTGATTTTACAATTCTTATAAACGATGCTATCATATTCAAGAAGTTGGATAGGATGCGGAATAAGAAAATGTTCTTTGAGGGCATTCCAATCTATGTCTCGGATTGTAGCCACACCATTAAGATATTTGCTAACCCAAACTCCGCCAATTTGTGAATCTGGCCGGACTTGCTTCAATTTATCTTCAGAAATCTTAATATAATTATCGTCAATTTCTATTCCGATATATCTCCTGCCCAAACGTTTTGCAGCAATAACAGTAGTTCCTGTACCATTGAATGGGTCAAGCACTATGTCGTTTTCATCCGTTGTCATTAAAATCAATCGCTCAAGGATTGTCTCTGGAAGTTGACAAGGATGCTCGTCTCTATTCTTAGCATGCTTTATTCTATGTAAATCAGTCCAAACATCTGAGACCAATGGCCCAAATGGATGAAGCCCTCCCTTTTTGCCACCGTAATCTTTTAATAGCACATTACATTTTCGGCAACGTTTATGTGGATGACGGACTTCATAAAATTTATTCAACTTCTTATCCTTCGCATAAAAAAGGATACCATAATGCGTAGGCATCAGAGATTTTCCAAGAGGTGTGCTCATCGCATCCCAAGAAATCCAATGTTTAAAGTCAGAAACATCATTAAGAAAAGCAGAATAATATGTCAGCCATTTGGGAATATTATGCACAAAAATACTACCTGTTGGTTTTGTAACACGCACCATTTCGGTAAGCCATTCTTTGCACCATTGAAGATAAGCATCAAGGCTCCTCCGATCTTTGTAACTGTTATATTTTTTGTTCAAGTTAAAAGGGGGGTCAGCAAATGTAATATCCACACTTTCACTAGGAAGTGATCGCAACACTTCAAGACAATCACCATGATGGATCGTGTTTACTTTCATAGTTCAAATGTCTCCGTTAACATCGCCTTGAATCGTTCGAGTTCCTCGGAATGAAAAGTAAATACATCATCATAAGCTGATACCATTCGCTTAAGATCGTTTTGCCTCGCATACCAACCAATACCATCAACAAAGCCAATGAATTTTGCACTTGGGTAATGTTTTGATATAAGATCGCGGATTGATATTTCCGTTTTCGATTTATCACCTTGACCAGACGAGGTTGTAACCAAAAAAGAACTTTCTGCAATTATTTTAGGATTATTTTGATCTGGAATGATAAAATCCATAGTTCTTTTCTTATCATCAACAACGCCAACCAAACTCTGTAAATCACCGCTTGTATGATTCAAACCAAGTTCGTCAAGGATAATTTCGATTACCGTTTCTGGATTATTTTCTCTCATACCTGAATATGAACCCTTTTCTTTGTAGCGAACAAGAGTATCAATCATCGGTTCAGGACGAAAACTGAGTTTGTCTATACTTAATTTTCGGAGTTCAAAGTGTGGTAATACCCGGCTTAATAAGGGATTGGACGCACCTTCGAAGAATAAGTTGACTAAGCCTTTTCGAAAATGAATATTTGTTGAAACGAGTTTTTCTATTGCCGAGTCTGACCATTCTTTGATTTCTTCTTTATTCTCAGGTTTGAGCCATTGCGCTTTGAATGTAAGCGTGTCCAATGTTGCATCCTCAATAATTCTAAGGAATGTTGTTAGACGTTTTAAGCTCTCATTAGAAAAGCCATTCAGAGCCAAGAGAGCCTTTAATCCATTTGGACGTAAAAGAAGTTGTTCAAAGAATTCCCTTTTTATTCCTTCCTGCTGAACTTGTGCTTGAACAAGTTGCAGAAGATTATTAAGTGCATTCAGATTTTGAACTTCATATCTTTGTTCAAAATCAGGATTAAAGTAATAAAATGTATTTTTTTGAATTACAGTTGTAAATTTCTCTTCAGTGGTTCTCATCAAGTCTTCTGGAAAATGAGTATATATTCTTCTTTCATTGTGTTTCGCATGCCCTTAATGGGCTTCAGAATACTGCGAACAAGAGGAGCCCTAGCTCGCTCAAAGTGATCTATAATTGTCTGTTCAAGTCTAATTCCGCCAGTCTGGTTCGTATTCGAGCCTATGATTAAGATAGCAAATTTCTTAGACTTTAGCACTCTGACTATTTCTTGCACTACCTTTCCCATATCGTCAAAATATCGTTGCAATTTATCGGATTTCGTTTTACCAGCCAGGCCAAGCATGTGGGAGCGAAGAGAATTAACATTATATCCGAGGTATTCGAGTTGTGGTGCATCATTTTCAGCGTAATCGATTGCAAAAGAATAAGGTGGCGAAGTCAAGACACAGTCAATTTTTGAATTTTCTATAGGAAGGGAGATAGCAGTGCCTTCAATAATATTTGCAGATCCAAGCTTTGATGATATGACAACAGGGTTTGTGATTGTTTGGATTATAGTCGCCTGATATCGTTTAAGGACCTTTTCAAAAAGTTCATCATGTCCTGATTTACTTACTCGTCGAGCATATCCCATTGAATCAAGGTAAGCAAGGAGGGACAGTTCATAAACTTTTAATTTATCAGTGTCTTTAATACGTTTCATTTTTGTGAATATTTTTTCATCGGAGAAATATGTAAACCATTTTTTTGCGTTATCTGCCATTGATTGGACAAATTGTAACGGCAAAGATAGACTTTGACACTTTACACGCGTCATAAAACAACAGAAAGGACTAACATCAATTCCGATGGAGTCGATTCCAAGTAAAGATGCTTCAACATTTAATGTACCACTTCCGCACATTGGATCCAGAACAACCTCCCCTTGTTTCACAGATAGAATATTCAATAATCCTTTGACAAGCTGTGGATGGAATTTGCCTCTATATGGAAAAAGTCCATGGGTCGTGTATCCCGTAGAATATTTCCCTTCCTCAAAGTAAGCTTGAGTTTGGGCAGAACGTTCATCAGTTATATGGCCATTTAATGGGCGACATAAGCGATAATGGTTCGTAGATTTTCCGTCAACAGTTTTAAAATAGGCAGAACGGTTTAACAATTCTTGTTTAGACAAGGTTTGAGATTCTAAGAGGGCAAGGTTGAGTTCAAATAGTTCGTTAACAGAATCGAATAGAACTAAATCCTTACTAAAAACCTCGCCAACGAGGGAAGAATTATTTAAAATATTATTTTTCATTCTTCTTTAAGAATTATTAATAATCGGAAAGGCGCAACGCCATTTTTCTATTTTTCAAAGTGCAACCTAACGATTTCTATATTAAATAAAAATTTTTCTCAGATCTATAATTATTACAAT
>JBBIII010000139.1:0-3854 GCA_037446575.1 Ignavibacteriales bacterium | reverse complement strand
GCGGTTAATTTACCTTAGAAAGATGTCAGACACTTGCAAATATAAGTCTTAAGGAAGTGTCAGACATCTACCAACTATGTAAGTCGACTCGCTGAGTCGACACTACTTTATTTGCATTTAGGTATCAGAAGTGTTAATTTATTTCTGAGAGAATATCTTAAAATATTTTTTGTAATATAGAAATCGTTAGGCAGCACTTACGATATGAAAAGGACAATCTTATTTTTAGCAATATGGTTCTTCAATGCTTTGGCATTGTTTATAGTTGGCATTGCTGTTCATCAATATCCAGAATTTGTGGAATTTATGTTTTGTATTATTGGCTTTCCATTAGTCACACTGATTTTTACTCTCCACAAGTATTTTTCTATAAACACATCTGAGGTAATTGGTATTATTGCAGGTTATGGAAATGGCCTTATATGGGCTTCAATCGTAATTATGATTTTATCTAGAAAACATAAAAATGTGCATAAAGAATAACAGGTTGCCTTACCACTTTAAAAAGAAATCTGCCATCGGCATAGTTATACCACCGATAATTCCGCTAAAAAATCAGCGTTATACAAAAAAATAAAAGTCTTTTAAATAACAATTACTCCAACCCTACCTGCTTAAAAATATAATCCACATTTTTTAAACTGCGTTTAGGATCAAATAAATCGTCTAATTCTTTTTCTGATATAAGCCGCATTACTTCCTTGCTATCTAATAAAAGCGACTTAAACTCTTTGCCTTCTTTCCAGACTTTCATTGCTTGTTCCTGCACAAGTTTATAGGCATCTTCGCGCTTCATGCCTTTCTTGGTAAGTGCAAGTAGAACTTCCTGAGAGAAGATAAGTCCATGAGTGGCATTGAGGTTGCGCACCATATGCTCAGGATAAACAAGCAGGTTGTCGATAATTTTCGTCATATCGGCAAGAATAAAATCGAGAATGATACAGCTGTCGGGAACGATTATGCGCTCGACCGATGAATGCGAAATATCACGTTCATGCCAAAGCGCGACATTTTCCATTGCGGCAAGTGCATTCGAGCGAAGCACGCGTGCAAGTCCAACAATGCGTTCGCATACTATCGGATTGCGTTTGTGCGGCATTGCAGATGAACCTTTCTGACCTTTCGAGAAATATTCTTCAGCTTCCAATACTTCGGTTTTTTGAAGATGGCGGATTTCGGTCGCGATTTTTTCTAAAGTGCATCCGCAAATTGCGAGTGTATTCATAAATTCTGCATGTCTGTCTCGTTGTAAAACTTGTGTCGAAATTGGAGCCGGTTGTAATCCAAGTTTTTCACAAACAAAACGCTCCACAAACGGATCAAGATGTTGGTATGTACCGACAGCGCCAGAAATTTTTCCCGCTGAAATTATTTTTATTGCTGATTTCAATCTTTCGATATCGCGCACGATTTCTGCATACCATAATGCAAGTTTCAATCCAAAAGTAATTGGCTCTGCGTGAATGCCGTGAGTTCTGCCGATCATTACAGTATTTTTAAATTCTTTTGCGCGGTGTGCTAATACTTCCTTTAATCCTTCCAAACCTTTTAGCAGAAGTTCGCCCGATTGTTTCATCTGAACTGCAAGCGCAGTATCCAACACATCGGAAGATGTCATACCAAAATGTATAAAGCGTGATTCGGTACCGACAAACTCGCCAACACAAGTAAGAAACGCAATAACATCATGTTTGACTTCATTTTCGATTTCAAGAATGCGTGGAACAGAAAAATTAGCTTTTTCTTTAATTATTTTTAACGCATCTTTTGGAATAATACCAAGTTCCGCCTGCGCTTCGCAGGCAAGTGTTTCAATTTGAAGCCAGATGCGAAATTTGTTTTCGTCTTCCCAAATTTTGCCCATTTCGGGCCGAGTATAGCGTTCTATCATTTTTGATCCTTCGATGCACGTGCAAGTTTGAGTTGAACTTCAATGGTTTTTCTTTCGCGATAAACCTTAAATTTCAAAATATCACCCGGAGATAATTCTGTCATCACCGAAAGAATATCGCTATCTGAATTTACTTTTTCACCGTTGACTTCTATAATAATATCGCCTACTTTCAATCCGGCTTCGTCAGCTGGACCATTTGCCTGAATATCGCTAACAATTACACCTTGCACTTGTTTCATACCGAAGTAACGCGCAATTCGAGCGTCAACAGGTTGAACGTCAAAACCGGCAGTGATATTGTGACTAACTTTGCCTTTATTCTTCAGTTCTGCGACAATTTTTTTCACTTTGTTTATTGGAATCGCAAATCCATAGCCAATGTAGGTGCTGCTTTGTCCACCGGTGAAAATAAGAGTATTCATTCCAATTACTTCTCCATTGCTGTTGACTAACGGGCCGCCGCTATTGCCTGCATTGATTGCTGCGTCCGTTTCTATCATATCACGGTAGTAACGATTTTGAATTTGACCTAATTTCATTCCTGTTGAACTTACTACGCCAACTGTTACAGTCGGTTTATCACTTATTTCGGTGAATAGACCGAATGGATTACCAAGCGCAATTACCCATTCGCCTATAATTACATCATCAGAATTACCGAGCGTAACATACGGTAAATTAGTTGCATCAACTTTGAGTAGACAAATATCGGTAGTCGGGTCGGTGCCAACTATTTTAGCTTTATATTGTTTTCCACCTGTCATCGTAACGGTAATATCTGTTCCATTCCCTGCCACATGGTCATTTGTTACAATGTAGCCATCTGGTGAAATTATAAATCCGGAACCAAGTTCTTTAACTTCGCGACTATATATTCGATCTTTAAAAAATTGACGGAAGAACGGATCGTCGAAGAACTGCGAAAAAGGATCTCGATAACGTATTTGCTGAACCGCAATTACATTAATACCAACTACTGCTGGGGTTACTTTGGCTACAGCGCGCGTAATTGCATTTTGACGTGAAGTTTGAACCTCCTCTGCTTTATTTAGCATCTTCTCTTGTATTGCAACTGATTGTTGTAACGATTGATTTAGATTTGTATTTGCGGCAAGCGCCGGCTCCACGCCGGTTGGTTTTACAAAATATCCAATTCCAAAACCTAACAATAACGGCACTGTTAGAATTACAAAAAAACGAACATATGGATTATTCATAACGACTTCCTTCTAATTCATCATAACAACATATTTTTAATTTTCACTTCTCACTTCTAACTTTTCACTTTTGATTTATTAACAAGCACATCCCAATGACTTAATAATAACAAAGCGCTAAGTGTGATTGAACAGACAGTGTAATCGGTTGCAGAGATCTGGCGCATCATTAACATTTCGATCCAAGCAGAGGGTATTAAAAGTAGAAGTAATGGAGTTGCTAATATTGCGATAACATTTGCTCTATTTATATCTTTAATAATTTTATAAAATATGAGCCAAATTGCGCACCAAATAATTGTGTACGAAATTCCAATCGCAAACGAACCGCCTGCGGCGCTTGCCAGTCCTCTTCCACCATGGAACCGAAGCCACACAGGATAAATATGTCCAACAAGAATAGCGAAGAAAACCATAGCTTGCATCCAAAAAGAGATATGCAATATTTGACCCGCAACCAACGTGGGAATAAATCCTTTAAGAGCATCTAAAATTCCTACCAATAATCCAATTTTTTTCGAACCAGTAACATCGAATGTATTAAATGCGCCTACATTGCCGCTACCGGATTTTCGTATATCTATGCCCGCCTTTAGTCGCACAACTAAAAAAGCAGTCGGTATTGAACCAATCAAATAACCGAGGGCTATACTAAGAAATAATTCTACCATGAAGAGATAACTATTTTATTTGGATTTTACAATTACACAACAAAACTACGGAAAAGTGTAAGGGAATGCAAG
>JBBIII010000138.1:0-4004 GCA_037446575.1 Ignavibacteriales bacterium | reverse complement strand
AATTTCAACCATTTGCATTTGCAGGTGGCTTATACGATACACAAACGAAGTTAGTGAGATTTGGAGCACGCGACTACGATGCAACAAGTGGACGTTGGACAAGTAAGGATCCAATAGGATTCAACGGAGGTGTAAGTAATTTATTTGAGTATTGTGTAAATGATCCGGTGAATGGAATTGATAAGAATGGGTTACAAGATATTTTTGTTGGAGTTGAGATCGATGTTTCGGCAATATTTACAGCAAACTTTTCTTTCGGAATTGTGTTTGATTCAAATAATTTTATGGAATCGGGATTTTATGGAAGTGTCGGTGCTTTAGAAGGTGCTGGACTTAATATTGGAATAGGTATAGGTTTGGGATATGTAAGCAGAGAATTAGAAGGAATAGGTTTAGAAGCTGATGCGAATATTGGAAAGTTTTCAATTGCTGGCATTGCTGATCAGTATGGAGGACAAGGTTTTATGGTATCTTACGGACCTGGAATCGGCGGATCAATATCAAAAACACATACTGGGACTTTTTCATTACAAGACATCGTAGATTTATGGAATAGTATATTTGCTAAACCGAAAAAGAAACCATGTTCTTAGAGGAATCAATATATGAAAATACGAACTAAGAGAAATATTTTAATATTCATCATTTTTCCTTTTGGAGCTGCATTAATTTTTTTCTTAATAGGAAGTAATATGATAATAAGTTTTCCGTTAATGGTAATATTTGGATTTCTTGTTTTATTTTTGGACAGCAAAATAAAGTGTCCGCGCTGTGGACGACCAGTCGGTCTACGAAAATTTAAGTGGGGGTGTATAGAATTCGAAATGGAAATAGGTTTTACAAAGAAGAAATGTGATTACTGTGAGGAATCTTTTATTTAATATTGGTTGAAGATTAGAATTGATTGGAGAAATTATGATAATAGAACTTCTTAGGTATTCATGGGCAATTTGCGGGGGAATATGTTTGCTGATAATTAATTTTCAAATGCCCTTATCATTGAAATGGTACATTAATGAAGGTTATTTAACAGAAAATGAGGTTAAAAAATTTAGGTATCGTATGAGCCTTGCTATATTCGTACCTTGTGTGTTATTACAGATATTCCAACTTGCTGGTGGGTATGATGAACCCACATATTTTTTAATCGACGATTTATCAAGTAGTTGGAGAATAGTGGGTTCGGCTGTTGTGATAGTGTGTTGGGGATTGTTATTATATTGGCTCTGGTTCAGAGAGGGTGCTGAATATTTATCAAGATTTTCGCCAGCCTTGTACTTACCTAAAGAAGCAAAGTATATTAGAATCATATTATCGCTTGTGGTATTTTTTTTAATATCATTCGGATTATTAAAGTATTTTATTCATTAGTAATGTAGATTCCCCTCGTTCCCAAACTCTGTTTGGGAACGGAAAAGGTATGAAGCTCAGCTTCAAATAGGAAGAAATTAATGGGACGGAATCGTTATAAAATATATGATACATCTCTGCCTCACTTTTAAAAATGACGGTTGTAGATTGGTGAATATTAAGAAAGCAGAGCTTTGCAAGTTACACTCCCAAGCGGAGCTTGGGAGCGAAGAAAACTTGGGAACGAAGAAATAACGAAATACTTCCGGTTAGTTTGTGTAACGTTGAGAAATTGACGGTCGTTAAACTACAAGTGGTGTCAGGCGTTTACTCCTGACACTACTGTAATGGTCATACCTGTGTTGCTTCTCGTCGTCTATCCAATAAAAATCTGCCAATTGTCTTAAATTACCATACAGAATTTTGTTTAAGCAATAAAGACAATTTTGATTCTATACTAAAATCTTTTATTTTTGTTTAAGCTATTACATTTATATACAGATGGAGTACGTATGTTGACAAAAATATTTTTTCAATTTTTAATATTGTTTTTTGTTTTTTTTCAAATGAATTCATATTCACAGCCATTAGCACAAGGTAGAAGCAAATTCTTAGGAGCGGCTACAAGCCACAGTATCTGGGCTGGATTCCGCTTATATTGGAATCAAATCACTCCGGGAAATGCAGGCAAATGGGGCTCGGTTGAAAACACAAGAGGACAATATAATTGGTCAAATTTAGATGCAATTTACAATTATGCAAGAACTTGGAACATTCCCTTTAAAGAACATGTCCTAATTTGGGGTCAGCAACAACCTTCTTGGATTTCTACTCTTGATAGCGCAAACCAGCGATTGGCTATAGAAAAATGGATTGATACGCTTGGTAAAAGATATCCACACATGGAGCAATGCGAAGTTGTAAATGAACCGATCAACGCTCCACCTGCTTATATAAAAGCATTGGGCGGTAGTGGCGTTACAGGTTGGGATTGGGTTATAACAGCTTTTCAATTAGCAAGGCAAGCCTGCGCCTCTAATATTAAACTGATATTAAATGAGTATAATATTTTACACAGCAATGATAGAACTAATACCTATTTAACAATAATAAATCTATTAAAAGATAGAAATTTAATAGATGGTATTGGCATACAAGGCCATTATTTTGAGTTTAGGAGCGATATATCTAATCCGCCAACTAGTCCGTATCAATGGGATATTCCAACAATCAGATTTAATCTTAACCGACTTACAGCTACGGGGTTACCTGTATATATAACTGAATTTGATATTGATGAACGTCTTGATACAAACCAAGTAAATCAATACAAAATCTATTTCCCCATCTTTTGGCAAAATCCGGGTGTAAAAGGAATTACTTTCTGGGGCTATAACTATTACGATGTATGGAGCGCACATCCCTATACATTTCTTTTTGATCAATCGTACTATGAGCGTCCTGCGCTTCAATGGTTACGTAAATATGTAACTCTTCCGCTTATTCCAATACTTAGCTCGCCTATTAATGTAACTTCTGGCTTGCCGCGTAATCCGCTTCTAATATGGCGTAGTTCCGAAGCGGCGAAATCATACCGACTTCAAGTTTCAACACTTAGTAATTTTCCGATAAATTTCATTGTTGTTGATACAACCATTATTGACACAGTTATTCGTGTCAATACATTAAGTGCAAATACCACCTATTATTGGCGTGTAAGCGCTATTAATGATAGCGGCGCTAGTGATTACTCTTTAGGTACAGCTGCTTTTAGAACTGGAGATCAATTTGTCTCTGTGAACGAATTAAGAGAAATTCCAACTCATAATTACCTTAAACAAAATTTTCCTAATCCTTTTAATCCCGTAACAATCATTAGCTATCAGATAATGGCTAATAGTATTGTAAATCTTAAAGTGTTTGATATTCTCGGCAGAGAAGTGGCAACGCTCGTAAATGAATACAAACCAGCAGGTGCTTATTCGGTTACATTTGATGCAAGCAATTTGCCGAGTGGAATATATTTCTATCGCCTTAGAACAGGAAATTTTTTAGAGACAAAAAAATTAGTTGTACAAAAGTAGGTTTTCACGAATTTATTATTTCTCTGTGTTGACTCAGTAATTCACTTATAAAGAGATGTCTTTTTGAGTGATTACAATTATTCTAAATTTGATTAGAAAAAATTATATTCTATAAAATTAGTTCATAGAAATTCTATTATAGCTAATTGCGATTTTTTAAAAATGCTTGTATTTTTTATACAATTAATTAAATTTACAATTAAAGATAATATGTTAGGAGAATAATATGGCAAGCGAAAAGGAAGAAGAATATTTTGCTAGACTCGAAATAGAGAGAAAGAAGAAATTAGAAATCGAACGGCAGAAAATAATCGCTGAAGAAGAAAAGAAAAGATTAAAAGAATTACATTTTATGCACTGCCCAAAATGCGGCATGGATTTGAAGGAAATAGAGTATAATAAGATAAAGGTTGATAAATGTTTTAACTGTGAAGGAATATGGCTCGATAACGGTGAGCTGGAATCATTAATTAATTTGGAAAAGAAATCTATCGATAAAATATTAGGAATTTTTAAGAGATAATTCTTAATTTTACAAATCATTGAAAATTCACAGAAAATATCTTAATT
>JBBIII010000137.1:0-4092 GCA_037446575.1 Ignavibacteriales bacterium | reverse complement strand
GTTTCAGTTCGATTCTTTTATCATCGTATGCATAATCTACCAATCCCTTAGTTTGATTGCAACGGTGTTTTATTACCATCAAGACAAAATCCCTATGAGATTATCGGGAATTTCCTTTTCTAATGACCATTTGAAAGGATTGTTGGCGATATATTCTCTAACATTATCGAGGTCTTTGTCGTCACGAATGATGTGTTCGTAATATCCTCGTTGCCATATACGCTGCCCTGGAGTATTGAGCAATATATTAATCCGTTTTGTAACGACTGATTTAAATAATCGTACGATAGTCGGAATCGAACCCGGGGTCGGTTTTCCAAATTGTTCCTTTGTAGGGGCACGTCGCAACGTGCCCCTACCAGATTCAATCAATGTAATAATGCCATGAATATGGTTGGGCATCACAACAAATGAATCCAACTCAACATCCTGACGTATTTCTGCTGTCCGCAACCATTCCTCCAGAACAATCTCTCCTAACTTGTTCAATTTCATTTCATCATCAACGACATCACCGAAAAAACATTCATGATTGTAAGAACATATAGTTAAAAAATATTCTCCGGGCTGAGAATAATCATAATCCCTCAACCGAATAGAACGTCGCTTGTGTAAATTGAGATTAATCATTAAAGGATATGTGAAAACTGAAACTTCGTTAATCTACCAATCCCTTAGTTTGTTTGCAACCCTTTATAATTCAGCATAAAGCCCGCGCTAATTTCTCAACGCGGGCTTTAAACTGTCAAACACAAACTTCACATCTATTATCGCAGTTCAATTGCTTCTTCTTTAACTACTTCAACAAATTCTTTTGGCGCTCGTGTTAAATCAACTAAATCAATTTTATATGGCCAGGCGCGTTCTTCAGCTTCGTTTTTAAGTAAGCAGAATTCTTTCCAGCTAAGTTCACCATTATGCCGAATACCAATATCATAATCAGCTCCTAATTTTAATTTCTTAGTTTGGCTCCCGAAAAGAAAAATCGAAGCGGTTGAGCCCAATTGATAACGCAACCAATCTATTGTAGTTCGAATATTTTTAGGAAGTTGATTCATGCTGTAAGAAATATATCTATTTCTAATTCAAAGTGCAAAATATTGAATATTCAATCGATATTTTAATAAGATTTAGAGTTAACTCTAAAGTGCATCATAATTTAAAAAAAGCCCGCATCAATTTCTCAACGCAGGCTTCTGAATACTGACAACTGACCACTGAATACTTATTGCTACTGAATCACATTTCCATTATTGTCAATAAGTTTCACTTCTCCGTAATTCAGTTCGCGTATTCCTGCTTCTATCTTTGCCCGATCACCTACAATAACCCATACAAGATTATCCGGCTTTAGAACTTTTTTCGCGACATTTAATATATCAGCAGTGCTTAGCGATCTGACTTTAGTCGGGTATGTTGTGTAATAATCTTCAGCCAATCCGAAATTAATAATATTAGTAATTGTAGTATTAATCGCCGACATGGTTTCCCAAGAGCCAGGCAAAGTTAACGTCATACTATTTTGAACTTTAGCAAGTTCATCCAAACTGACCGGCCGCTTCGCCATTATATCGGTGAATTCTTTTTTCAACTCTATCAATGTTTCTTTTGTTTTATCAGCTTGAACAGGAGCATAGGCAAAATATAGACGTTGCGCTCGCGCGCCTACCACTGCTGTGCGCGCGCCGTACGACCAATGTTTTTCTTCACGAATATTCATATTGATGCGAGAGGTAAAAGTGCCGCCAAGCGCTGTATTCATTGCGTCAATAGCAATATCATCGGGCGTATTCTTCGGTGGCAAAATTTCGCCGGCAAAGACTACCGATTGCTGAGCCCCGGGTTTATCCATTATATATACCACCGACTTAGCAGGATTTTCGACTGCTAACAAATTCTTTGCAGGAATCTCTCCCTGTTTCCAATCTTTAAATATTTTTTCCAGCTTTTGTTGTATCTCTCCAAGTGTTATTGCGCCAACAATTACTAAAGTAGCATTATTTGGTTTTACCCATGTCTGATGAAATTTTATCATATTTGCAAGAGACATTTGTTTTACAGACTCTTCTGTTCCAGAACCAGTAAGCGGAAGACTGTAAGCATGTCCTTGCCCGAAAAGTAATTGAGGTAAAACGCGCAATCCCATTTGCATTGGTTGAGCTTTTTCGCGCATAATTCCCGCAATTATCTGTTTTTGTAACCGATCAAAATCTTCTTTTGGAAAAGATGGATTCATAATAACATCAGCAAAAAGAGCTAACGACGCATCAAGATTTGATTTCAGTGTATTAAGTGTAACATTACACATATCAAGACCTGCCCCCGTAGAAAGATTAGCCCCTAACATTGCAAGTTCTTCACTTAACTGTAAAGCTGAGCGAGTCTTTGTTCCTTCATCCATCATATTCATTGCAAAACTTGCAGTGCCAGGAAGCGCAAATTGGTCTGATGCATAACCTGCATCTATCAGTAAATTAAAATTAACTAAGGGAAGTGATGACCGTTCTGCAAGAACGACTTTTAAACCATTTGAAAGTGTGGCTCGTTGAAGCGCAGGAAATTGCGCAACAGGAGGTTCTGTCGGTTTCGGAATTGATTTGCGAAGTGATGTATCCGTTGATGCATTAGAATATGAAGGGAATGGATGAACTTCTAAAATATAAACACCATCGCTCAACCAATCAACCGCCGCTTTTTGTAAATCTTTTACAGAAGCAGATGCGATTGTTGAAAGCGTTTTTTTGTAATGTTCCGGATTTCCTGCGAACACTAGATTTTGTTGAAGGATATCCGACTTACCGCCGAATCCGCCAATTCGCTCGATGCCACGCACAAAATTTGCTTGGTACTGTGTTTTAACTCTCATCAATTCCTTTTCAGTCGGCCCTGACTTTAGAAACTTGGCAAGCTCTTCATCAATTGCCCGTTCGACTTTATTAATATCGCCGCCCGGTTTAACTGTTGCTATTATTTGAAACTGTCCGGCAATTTCACTTAAATCAACAATAGCTCTAACATCGGTTGCAATTTGTTCATCATATACAAGTCTTTTATATAATCGTGATGTTTTACCTACACTCAATACATCGCTTACTAAATCTAAATAATTCGCTTCAGTAGAACCCCATTGAGGAATATTCCATACTTTGTAAATACGAGCTTGTGGCACACGATCCTGAACTTTTTGGCGTTGTACGCCACTGCGTTTTGCTATCCAAACATTATGACGTGCTACGGGCGGACCCGAAGGAATATCGCCAAAATATTTTTTTGTTTTCTCGTACGCAGTTTGCGGATCAATAGCACCGGCAATTACAATACTTGCATTTGCCGCTCCATAATATGACTTGAACCAATCCTTAACATCATCGAGCGATGCGGAGTTTAAATCTTCCATCGAACCAATTACCGTATGCGCATAAGGATGCCCGGCGGGCCAAGTAGCGGTAGTAATCAATTCATATGCAATTGCATAAGGTTCGTTTTCATACTGACGTTTTTCATTTTGCACTACGCCGCGTTGTTCATCTAACTTCGCCTGATCAATCGCGCCAAGCAAATGACCCATTCTATCGGATTCCATCCATAGAGCTATATCAACTGCAGAGGTTGGCACATTCTGAAAATAATTTGTTCTATCTTCGCTTGTTGTGCCATTAAGTCCTGTTGCTCCAACACGCTCCATCACTTTAAAGTAATCATCATTATTGTTTTCGCTCCCATTAAACATCAAATGTTCAAATAAATGCGCAAAACCAGTGCGTCCCGGTTTTTCATTTTTAGAGCCGACATGATACCAAATATTCACAGCTACAATCGGCGCTTTATAATCTTCATGAACAAGCAAAGTCAATCCATTTTCCATAACAAATTTTTTATACGGAATTTCTATTTCGCTCACTTCGCTCTTCCTTTCTTTTAGTTGACTAAATAAAAAAAATGGCAAACTGCAAATTAGCATTACTGATTTAATTGATGTATACATATAAATCCTCCAAAAAATATTTTACAATTGTTATATACGTCAATGTATAAATAATTAGTTGAAAATCGTATTTTTTACTGCGATTTATGTAAGAGAGTTTTATTCCT
>JBBIII010000136.1:0-4197 GCA_037446575.1 Ignavibacteriales bacterium | reverse complement strand
ATAATTCAAAATAAATAGAACACTAATTTCACTGATTCAACAGATGCTCCCTGATTATTATATCTGTGATTATCAAAACTTATTCTATATCGTCTTGTCGTAGGACTCCAATCGGGAGTGATCTATTTTACAATCACAATGAGGATTATATTATTTGTTACTGCACTTTAATATGTAGTGAGAAAGAATATGTCAAAAAGTAAAATAAAGGTGCCAGATTATATCAAAGGTCTCATATTTGATTGCGATGGCACTTTAGTAGATTCTATGCCGCTTCACATGAAAGCTTGGGAATATGCTATAAAAGAATCGGGGTTAAGATGGGATTATGAATATTTTTTTTCTAAGAAAGGAATGCCGGGTGCGGAAATTCTGAATTTGTATGCAAAAGATTTTAAAGCGCAGGTTAATTCCGAAAAAATAATTCAACTTAAACACGATTACTTTCACGAACATAGAACGGAATTCAAACCAATTGAACATGTGTATGAAATTGTAATGGAATATAAAGAAATATTGCCGATGGCTATTGCATCAGGAGGTTTAAGAGCCACAGTCGAGATGCAATTAGATGATCTCGAAATTAAACATTTATTCACAGCTATAATTACAGCAGATGATAAACTGAAATCAAAGCCGGAGCCGGACATGTTTTTAGAAGCCGCAAGAAGAATAAATGTCCTACCGCATCTTTGTCAAGTTTTTGAAGATGGTGATCTTGGGTTAGAAGCGGCGCAAAAAGCCGGCATGCTTGCAACTGATATTAGGATGATGGGAAGTAAGAAGTAAGAAGTTAGAAGTTAGGAGGTAGAAGATAAAAGTGGAAAGGAAGAAGTAAAGAATTAATTCAAATTTCTAATATAATTAAATAGGAGATAGAGTGATGAAAAAATCTATTCTAATAATTGCGATTTTAACCAGCGTTACATTTTTATTTAGCCAGCAAGGGAAAAAATTTACCAATCCGATTCTTGCCGGATTTTATCCTGATCCAAGTATTTGCAAAGTCGGAAGTGATTATTATTTGGTGAATTCAACTTTTTCATATTTCCCGGGAATTCCTGTTCATCATAGCAAAGATTTGGTGAATTGGAAACTAATTGGATATGTTTTAGATAGACCGGAGCAATTAAATTTGGATAAACAGGGAGTCTCGCGTGGAATTTTTGCGCCTGCTATTAGATATCATAAAGGGCTATTTTATGTAGTATGCACATTAGTTGATATCGGAGGCAATTTTGTAGTAACAGCAAAAGATCCAGCGGGCCCTTGGACTAATCCTATTTGGATTCCTCAAATTGACGGAATTGATCCTTCATTGTTCTTTGATGATAATGGAAAGACGTATATAATCTACAATAGTATTCCTCCGGATAATAAACCTTTATATAGCGGACACAGAACTTTGAGGATGTATGAGTTTGATCTCGACAGTTTAAAAGTAAAAGGCGCTGAAATACTTTTAGTGAACGGCGGTGTAGATATAAACACAAAACCGATCTGGATAGAGGCGCCGCATATTTTTAAAAAGGATGGTCTCTATTATTTGATTGCGGCTGAAGGCGGAACCGCTGAGTGGCATTCTGAAGTAGTTTTTTGGAGTAAGAATGCGATAGGACCTTATACGCCTTTTCCAATAAATCCAATACTTACACAAAGACATTTAGATCCGAATAGAAAGAATCCAATTACCTGCACGGGACATGCAGATTTTGTTCAAACAGACGCCGGCGATTGGTGGGCAGTATTTTTAGGGTGTAGGCCTTACGAAGAGAATTATTATAATACGGGAAGAGAAACATTTTTAGCTCCAGTGAAATGGGAAAAAGGACAACCTGTAATCCTAAAAGGCGATGAGTTAGTTCAATATTCATATCCATATCCGCTTCCGCCTACAAAGGATCTTGCCGAAAGACCGTATAGCGGCAATTTTACTTGGCGTGATGAGTTTGATGAAAAAACGCTTAATCGAGTATGGATGTTTTTAAGAACACCTCATGAAAAATGGTACGACTTAACAAAAAAGAAAGGACATATTGGAATTCGTTTAAGAGCAGAGACTTGTGCGGGAAATATGAACCCGAGTTTCTTGGGCCATCGTCAGCAGCATTTAAAAGGATCAGTTGCAGTAAAATTAAATTTCAATTCGAAAGGTGAAAATGAGAAAGCAGGTTTGTTAGCATTCCAAAACGAAAATCATTTCTACTTTATTTGTAAATCCGTTGAGAAGAAGAATGCTGTTGTTCAATTATTCAAGTCAATTTCCAAAAAGGAATCAATTGAAGAGATGGAATTATTGAGTTCTATTAAACTTACAAAGAAAGAAGCTATGAAAGACATTAATTTAAAAATTCAAGCTGAAGGAAATTACTATTCTTTTTATTATTCGATTGAACCGAATAAAAGGATTCTATTAAAAGATAAAGTGGACGCAAAATTCTTAAGCACAAAAGTCGCCGGCGGATTTGTTGGAACAATTTACGCTTTATATGCGACTTCATCAGGCAAACCATCCGACAATATTTCATATTTTGATTGGTTTGAGTATATTGGAGATGATGAAGTGTATAAATAGAGCTGTTTTAGTTTCATTAACTATATCTTAAGGTATCATTATGAGCGAACTAATAGAAAAAATTGGAATATGTGTTGAGCGTGGTAAAGTTAACCAAGCATCTCCATTCCCGCCAGATTTGAAAGGTCAGGATGGTACGCATGAACTTACAAAACAGGCATTAGAAGCTGGTGTTAGTCCGGATGAAATTTTGCAGGCGTGCAATGATGGTATGCAGAGAATCGGCGCAAAGTTTGGTAGGAACGAAGTCTTTGTTCCGGAACTACTTATGGCGGCAAAAGCAATGCAAGCGGTTATGGCTCACCTTCTGCCTTTCTTTAAATCCGGAACTGTGAAAAAGAAAGGGAAATTTGTGCTCGGTACAGTTGCCGGAGATTTACACGATATCGGAAAAAATCTTGTATCTATGGTGGTTGAAGGAAACGGCTGGGAAGTAATTGATTTGGGTGTAGATGTTAAGACTCCAAAGTTTATTGATGCGATTAATAAAAATCCTGAATGTACTGTTGGATTAAGCGCATTGCTTACAACAACGATGGCAAATATGGCAAAGACAGTTCAGGATATTAAAGCGCAATTTCCGGCTACAAAAGTAATTGTCGGCGGCGCACCTTTAACTATGGATGCGGCGGTAAAAATGGGCGCAGATGGTTATTCACCCGACCCGCAAGGCGCTGTAGCTTTCTTAAACAAAATTATCGGAGAAAATTAATCATCAATTATTCTAATTATTCAAATCTTTTTTAATCTTTAAAATCTTTTTAATCTTTAAAATCTTTTTATATGAAATCATTACTCGAAGCGATCGAGAATAAAAAAATCCTCATCTCCGACGGAGCGTGGGGAACATTTCTTCACGAGCGCGGATTACAACCGGGTGAATGCCCTGAGCTTTGGAACATTACTCACCGAGACGATGTTTTAGCAATTGCAAAAAGCTACATAGATGTCGGCGCTGATATGATTCTTACCAACAGCTTTGGTGGAAGTCCGTTTAAGTTAAAGCATTATGAATTAGAGGATAGAACGGCAGAATTAAATGAAGCCGCCGCACAAATATCTCGCAAAGCCGCAGGCAATGATCGTTTCGTGCTTGGCTCAATCGGCCCTACAGGCGTAATGTTGATGATGGGGGATGTATCCGAACAAGAACTATATGATGGATTTGCAATTCAAGCATCTGCTTTAAAGAAAGGCGGTGCGGATGCAATTTGCATTGAAACAATGTCGGCGATTGATGAAGCAACAATTGCAATCCGCGCGGCTAAAGAGGCAACAGGATTGGAAGTGATTTGCACATTTACATTTGAAAAGACAGCAACTGGAGAATTCCGAACTATGATGGGCGTTACTCCCGCAGAGATGACGCAAGCCGTGAAAGATGCCGGCGCATCGATTATTGGAACCAATTGCGGAAACGGTTTTGAACAAATGATTGATATTGTAAAAGAGATAAGAAAGATTGATTCGGCAACGCCAATTCTTGTTCATGCCAATGCAGGCAAACCGATTTATAAAGATGGAAAAACAATTTTTCCAGAAACGCCAGAAGAGATGGCGTCGCGAGTTTGCGATTTAATAGAAAGCGGGGCAAATATTATCGGCGGATGTTGCGGAACTAC
>JBBIII010000135.1:0-4338 GCA_037446575.1 Ignavibacteriales bacterium | reverse complement strand
TTTAAAAAAAGTACTTGACATTAAGCTATCAATATGCTATCATTGTGATAGCACAACCATTAAATAGGAGAAAAAAAATGCAAACTGTAACCGAAACAAGAGCTTTCAAAATAAACGGATATTTCGCCTTATTCATTATATTCGTTCTAATCCTAACAGAAGCTTACCTTAATTATATTCTTATTGCTGAAGGGCTCCTGCAAATTCTCTGGATATCCATTCCTCTATTTATTTTTATTGGAATTTCTTTCGCCGGATTTTTAATTGTTCAACCAAATGAAGCACGAGTTCTCATTCTTTTCGGTAAGTACATTGGCTCAATTCGCAATGATGGTTTTTGGTGGGCGAATCCCTTTACTGTAAAAAAACATGTCTCACTGCGCATTCGGAACTTCAACAGCGAAAAAATTAAAGTGAACGACTCACACGGCAACCCGATTGAAATTGCATCCGTAGTCGTCTGGTATGTTGTGGATTCAGCGCGCGCGTTGTTCGATGTTCAGCATTATGAACAATTTGTTGCAATACAAAGTGAAACTGCAATTCGCTCGCTTGCAACAGAATTTCCATACGACTCGCAGGATGAAGACCGACCTTCGCTTCGCGGTAATCCACAAGAGGTTGCTGAAAACTTAAAACAGCAATTGCAGAATCGTTTGCAAGTTGCCGGGGTTGAAGTTGTAGAATCGCGTTTAAGTCACCTTGCTTACGCACAGGAGATTGCTCAAACAATGTTGCGTCGCCAGCAGGCACAGGCAATTATTGCGGCACGTCAAAAAATTGTAGAAGGCGCAGTTGGCATGGTTCAACACGCTTTAAATTTATTAAGCGAACAAAAAATTGTTCAGCTTGACGAAGAGAAGAAAGCCACAATGGTCAACAATCTCATGGTTGCGTTGGTTTCAGAATCTGACGCACAACCAATTATAAATACCGGAACATTGTACTAATGGCTGAAAAGAAAAAATTTCTGCTTCGTTTAGACGAATCGCTTCATGCGTCGCTCGAAAAATGGGCGTCAGACGATTTACGCAGTGTCAACGCACAGATTGAATTCATTTTAACAGAAGCAGTTAAAAAAGCAGGCAGGTTTAAGCCGAATGTCTCTTCCGATAAGAAAAAAGAGGCATCGGCTTAATTATTCAAAAGGACAATAAAATGAGATCCGTAAATTCATATCAAGACTTTACATTTACACTCCAACAACCAAGCATTTGGAAATCATTCTACGAAGTCCGTTTTGGTGATGAATTATTCGGCACAATTAATATCAGGCGAAAAATAAACAAACAGGCAGAAGTTACCTCTGCAGATGGCAATTGGATATTCGAGCACGAGGGAATTATCAATCCTAAAATTTACGTAAAATCAATTGACGATTCTATAATTACAACCTGCAAGCTGAATGCTTTCAATCAAACCGGAGGAATTTCCATTGATGAACAAGAAATCAGTTTTAAATTTGATGTATTTAGAAATGTACTTGATGTCTATTCGAAACACGATACTCATATTATCCATTTTCAAAATAGATTATCAGGGAAATTCTATTCCGAAATAAATATTTTACGCCCCTCGAAACGCGTTAAGCAATTCCCTCTTGTATTCTTTTTCTGCTGTTATATTTTACTTACGAACCGCCGCAACTTCGCCAGCTAATAATAAAGCCGTATAAAAAGCTCTGTGTTCACAGTGAACTCAGTGGTATATCTTTTTTACATTGTTCAAATAATATTATATCTTCTAACACAAATGACATTATTAATTTTTACTGAAAACCTTATTATAGGAGATGTACTAATGAGAACACTCCCTTTTTTATTTCTTGTAGTGCTTTGCTGTGTTACTGCAAGCGCACAGACACCTGGCACACTTGTTTCAGATAATCCATTTTATTCTGAATACAAAACTCCGTTTCAAGTTCCGCCTTTCGATTTGATTAAAACCGAGCACTTCCTGCCTGCTTATAAAAAAGGAATGGAAGATCATAAATCCGAGATTGATGCTCTTATAAACAATCCTGCTCAACCGACATTTGATAATACAATTTTTGCTCTTGATAATAGCGGAAAATTATTAGATAAAGTCGGAAGAGTATTTGGTGCACTGCGAGGCGCAAACACAAACGATGATATCCAAAAAATTGCCGCAGAAATCACCCCTCTTCTTGCCAAACACAGAGATGATATTAATTTGAATGAGAAATTATTTCAGCGTGTAAAGATTGTCTACGATCAATTAGATAAACTTAACGCAGAACAGCGCAAGCTAACCGAAGAAACTTATAAAGGATTTGTTCGCGGCGGCGCTAATTTAACAGGCGAACCAAAAGAACGTTTTCGGAAAATTAATGAAGAGCTTTCGATGCTTTCATTAAAGTTTG
The DNA here is from genome assembly GCA_037446575.1 of Ignavibacteriales bacterium. GTDB lineage: Bacteria > Bacteroidota > Ignavibacteria > UBA10030 > UBA10030 > JBBIII01. The sequence goes on along the minus strand of JBBIII010000135.1, from coordinate 1,955 downwards.
ATGAAAATATTTTGAAAGAGACAAATGCTTTCAAGTTAGTAATTGAAAAGAAAGAAGATTTAGCTGGCTTGCCTCAAAGTTCTATTGAAGCCGCGGCAGAAGCCGCAAAGAAAGCGGGAATGGAGGGCAAATGGGTTTTCACACTTCATAAACCGAGTATGATTCCATTTCTTCAATACGCAAATAACCGGGCATTACGCGAGAAAATTTTTAAGGGTTATATAAACCGAGGCGACAACAATAACGAATTTGACAATAAAGAAATTGTCGCAAAAATGGCTGTTCTTCGCGTAGAACGCGCAAATATTTTGGGATATAAAACTCATGCCGATTTTGTACTTGAACGTAATATGGCAAAAAATCCAGCCGCCGTTTATGACTTTATGAATAAAGTCTGGAAGCCAGCTTTGAAAGCGGCAAATAAAGAAATTGCTGAGATGCAAAAAATCATTAACGCTGAAGGTGGAAAATTTAAACTTGCACCGTGGGATTGGTGGTGTTACGCCGAAAAAGTTCGCAAGGCAAAATACGATCTGGATGAGAATGAATTGCGCCCGTACTTTCTTTTAGAGAATGTTCGCAAGGGCGCTTTCGATGTTGCTACAAAGCTTTTTGGAATTCAATTCATCGAGCGCAATGATATTCCAAAATATGTGGATGAGGCACAGGTATTCGAGGTGAAGCGGAAGGACGGTTCGCATGTCGGAATATTTTATACAGATTATTTTCCGCGACCTGGAAAGCGCGCAGGCGCATGGATGAGTTCGTTCCGCACCCAGCATCGCATTGGCGATTCGATGGTAACGCCAATAATTTATAATGTTGGTAATTTCTCGCGCCCTGTTGGCGATAAACCTTCTTTATTAAGCTATGAAGAAGTTGAAACTTTATTCCATGAATTCGGACATGGTTTGCATGGTTTGCTATCAAATGTAACTTATGAAGGGCTTGCAGGCACAGCAGTTCCGCGCGACTTTGTTGAGCTTCCATCGCAGATTATGGAGCACTGGGCATCGGAACCGGAAGTTTTAAAATCTTATGCGAAGCATTATAAAACCGGCGAACCGATTCCAGATGCGTTGATTGAGAAAATTCAGAAGAGCAGTAAATTCAATCAGGGATTTATTACAGTAGAATATCTTTCAGCGGCTTTCTTGGATATGGATTATCACACATTAACAAACACGACACCGATTGTTACAAATGATTTTGAGAAAGCTTCGCTTGACAAAATTGGATTGATACCAGAAATCGTTGTTCGTTATAGAAGTTCATATTTTGCGCATATTTTTAGCGGCGGATATTCCGCTGGATATTACAGTTACTTATGGGCTGAAGTTTTAGATTCGGACGCATTTGAAGCTTTTAAAGAGAAAGGAATTTTCGACCAAGCGACTGCACAAGCATTTCTGAAAAATATTCTCGAAAAAGGGGGCACCGAAGACCCGATGAAATTGTATAAACAATTCCGCGGCAAAGAGCCCTCAATTGATGCGTTGTTAAGAAATCGCGGTTTGAATTAATTGCTAAAAAAGACCGTCATTTCTCTTTGAGTTTTCTCTTGTAAATGACGGTCATTTAATTTTTCTCTGCTACTATTTCTTCGGAAAAATTATCGAAACTCGTTTTACTAAATATTCCGCATCGATAGGTTTAAGAATATATGCCGACACTTTATATTGAAGAAGCTGTTTAGCAAGTTCGATTTCAGAATGCGAGGTAACAATGACAACCGGAATATTCCACGTTGAACGTTTGGACCGAATAGTCTTTAGAGTTTCTTTTCCATCCATATTTGGCATTTCATAGTCGAGAAAAATAATATCAGGTTTATATAATGAAATTTTCTTTAATGCATCTTGACCGTCGGATGTCTCAACGATTTCCGCATCAAATTCCTTAGTAAGTATTTTCCCAAGTAGCAATCTACTTTCTTTACTATCATCTACAATAAG
>JBBIII010000134.1:0-4496 GCA_037446575.1 Ignavibacteriales bacterium | reverse complement strand
GGTAAAATTAAACCGCTAAGCACGCCAAGTAACGCAGAACCGAATGTCGTTGTAATTTCTTTTATTTTCTACGACGACGTGAACATCGCGGCAATTAATTCTGCAACAAGGCAAAACGTAGGCAGTGAGTCTACTTTGTAGATGACTGACACTTTTCCTGTTAATTCGTTTGGTAAGTATCAGTCATCTTACTTACGGACTCTGTCATTTTTACGTTCCAGCAGAATAATCGTCTATATATTTTTTCTGCTCTAATGTGAGCTTATCTATCTTATATCCCATAGTCGCAAGTTTAACTGAAGCAATTTCTTGATCTTGTTCCGCCGGAATATCATAAACTTTATTTTCCAAATGCTTCCCTTTTTTATGAAGCTCTACAAGCCGTAATTGAGACATAAATTGGTTGGCAAACGACATATCCATAACTTCCGATGGATGTCCTTCTGCCGCGGCAAGATTTACAAGTCGCCCTTGCGCTAATAAAAATATTCGCTTTCCATTTTTAAGCGTGTATTCTTCGTTATCTTTACGCACTTCGCGTTTGCTTTTTGTTAATTTCTCAAGCTGGGGTATATTTATTTCGCAATCGTAATGACCTGTGTTGCAAACGATAGCGCCTTCTTTCATTGCTTTAAAATGTCGTTCAACAATTACATCTTTTACACCTGTAGCGGTTACAAATACATCGCCAATTTTTGCGGCTTCGTCCATCTTCATCACTCTAAAACCATCTAAAGTAGCTTTAAGCGCGGCTGTTGGTTTAACTTCTGTGATAATTACATTAGCGCCAAGTCCTTTTGCGCGTAGCGCAACGCCTTTTCCGCAATGTCCATAACCGGCTACAACAACATTTTTACTCGCAAGTAAAACGCTTGTTGCGCGTAAAATTCCATCCAAAGTAGATTGACCCGTTCCATACACGTTATCGAAGTCCCATTTTGTTTCAGCGTCGTTCACAGCAATTACCGGATATTTCAAAGCTCCGGCATCAGCCATAGCGCGCAGACGATGTACGCCTGTTGTGGTTTCTTCCGTTCCGCCGATAACACTAGGAATTAGTTCTTTATGTTTATTGTGAACAGTAAAAATTAAATCCGCGCCGTCATCAAGCGTTAAATTTGGTTTGAACTTTAATGTTTCTTCAATGCACCAGTAGAATTCTTTTACGTTCATACCGTGCCATGCAAAAATGCTTACGCCATCTGAGGCAAGCGCCGCCGCTACATCATCTTGCGTCGAAAGCGGATTGCATCCGCTCCAGCTTACTTGAGCGCCAGCCGCCACAAATGTTTTTACAAGTACTGCGGTCTCTTTTGTAACATGCAAGCATCCGGCAATTTTGTATCCTTTGAATGGTTTTGACTTGCTATATTTTTCTTTTAAAGCCATTAAAACTGGCATGCGTGATTCCGCCCATTCGATGCGAAGTTTGCCGGCTTTTGATAATTTTAAATCTTTTACTTTGTATTTTCCTTTTTTCTCGTTCATTTTCTTCTTCAATAGTTAATTGGTTAAATAGTTAATTAGTTAATTTTTCTTCTTGTTTCCTTTTTCGAAAATATGCTATGTAGCCGTTAATTCTATGTAGAACTTCCTCCGCCTCAATTTTTAGCTTCGAGCATTCCTCTTCGGATAGATAATTTTCATCGAAACAAATATTAATATCATCTATCAATTCCTCCAGCGAACCTCGGGATTGTCGTAGGAACTGAATGTTCTCTTGAAAATGAAATCCACCATGTCCTTCGGCAATATTGTTTGTAAGCGATGTTGCTGCTCTACGCATCTGTGAAGTTTGGTTAAACTTTTCTTCGGGTGGTAATTGTTTAATGATTAAATAAATATGTTGTCGAAATTTTCTTGCCTTCTGATATACTTCTAATTTTTCAAAACTATAATCACTCATATCACAAATTAACTACTCACCAATTAACCGCTCACCTACTTAATGGCTTTTTGCAGTGTCTTTACCAGATCCAATTTTTCCCATGTGAATTCTTTTTCATTGCGACCAAAATGCCCGTAAGCGGCTGTTTTTCTGTAAATTGGCCGTCGTAAATCTAATCTTTTAATAATTCCGCGGGGAGTTAGATCAATTTCTTTCAAAATGAAATCAGCTAATTGGTTGTCGGGAATAACGCCGGTGCCAAATGTGTTGACATGAATTGAAACCGGTTCGGCTACGCCAATAGCATAAGCGATTTGAATTTGACATTCGGTTGCAAGCTTAGCGGCGACGACATTTTTAGCAATATGACGCGCTGCATAAGCGGCGCTGCGATCTACTTTTGTTGGGTCCTTTCCCGAAAAAGCTCCTCCGCCATGCGGCGCGCGTCCGCCGTATGTATCAACTATAATTTTCCTGCCTGTTAAACCGCTATCGCCATGCGGTCCGCCAATTTCAAATTTGCCTGTTGGATTTACAAAATATCGAGTTTTGTTATCTAACATCGGAGATGGAATAACGTCGCGGACAATTATCTCTATAACGTCTTCTTTAATTTTCTTTTGTGTTGCGCTTGGATCATGTTGCGTTGATACAACGATTGTATCTACACGGAATGGTTTGCCATTGCCGTCGTACTCAACTGTAACCTGCGATTTTGCATCTGGGCGCAAATAGGGCATTAGATTTGGCTGTTTTTTTCTTACATCTGCTAATTTTTTTACTAAATTATGAGCGTACATAATTGGAGCTGGCATTAGCTCTGGTGTTTCGGAAGATGCATAACCGAACATCATACCTTGATCTCCAGCGCCGCCAGTATCAACGCCTTGCGCTATATCCGGCGATTGTGAATGGATTGAAGATAAGACGGAACAAGAATCTGCATCGAAACCGATGCCGAGTTTCGTGTATCCAATTTCTCGAATAACATTGCGGACTACGTCTTGAACTTCAATATATCCTTTTGTAGTTATTTCGCCGCCGACCAACGCCATACCAGTTGTAACGAAAGTTTCGCATGCAACACGCGAAGTTTTGTCTTGTTCTAATAGCGCATCAAGCACAGCGTCAGAAATCTGATCGCAGACTTTATCTGGGTGTCCTTCTGATACCGATTCCGATGTAAATAGATTTCTCATTTTTTCTCCATATATAGTATTTTTATAATTTTGCTTTCATTAATTAGTTTATGGTATAATGCAGTGTGCAGCATTAAATCAGTAGAATTCCAATTCAGATGAGTCGCCAATATTAATCCTCTTAAAATTCCCTTTTACTATAGCATTGTTTCCGACAATAGATTCTTCTATTAATGCATTAAAAACTGTAGCAGATTCGCTAACTATAGAATTTCGGATAATCGAGTTTTCGATAACAGTGTTAGCCGCTATTGTTGCGTTGGGTCCAATTACAGAGTTTTTGACCTTCGCTTTTTCAGATATGAATGCAGGCGGACAAACCACAACATCTTTTGATGCAATAGGCGCCGGTTGTTTTTCTAAAAGATGGCGATTTGTTTCCAATAGAGTTTCTGGCTTGCCGCAATCGAACCATCCCTCAATTTGGAATGGGCGCATTTTTTCGCCTTGTTCAATCATTTTTTGTAAAGCGTCGGTTAATTGATATTCGCCTTTTGTCCTAATATCCGATTTTATCATTTCTTTTAAACAATCAACCAGAAGATGCGGTTGAGTAATGTAATACAAACCTACCAGAGCTAAATTACTTTTTGGATTTTCCGGTTTTTCAACGAGATTAGATATTGCGCCATCCGAAATTTCAGCAACACCAAATCTGCGCGGGTTGTCCACTTGCTTAACGCCTATTTGTGTGTGTTCGTTTCCGATCATCGATTTTAAATCAACTTCAAAAATCGTATCGCCAAGAATTATAAGAATTGGATTTCTAGAAAATGTGTGGCGCGATATATAAATTGCATGACCAAGCCCGAGCCGTTCTTCCTGTTCAACAAAATCAACTTTTATTTTGTAATTATTGAGCACATAATCTTTTATCATATCGCCCAAATAACCGATGATAATAGTGGCTTCATCGAAACCAGCTTCGATTACTTTATCTAATATGTGACCGATAATCGGTTTGCCTGCAACGTTAATTAAAACTTTCGGCAAAGTGTATGTATGCGGTCTTAACCGACTGCCGACGCCGGCAACAGGAATAATTGCTCTCATTTAACTAATGATTCTTTCCATTTTTAAAATTTTCCGAATTAAAAGTACGCAAGATTTGCGTTACAAACAAATTTGTGGATGGGAAAGTCATTGAGTAGTTGAGTCGATGAGTAGTTAAGTAGATGAGTGGTTGAGAATTTGAGCCAATGAGTATTTGAGATTGTGAGAAATTGAGATTATAAGAGGAAAGAAGAGAGATATTCCTCAGCCCCAAACTCGGTTTGGGAATGAGAGGTTTAACTTAACCTTTTCACTTTACTTCTGTAACCTAACAGCAACAAAGATAAGATTACTACAAATTTACCCAATGCACTTTCTTATCATATTGGCGACTTAAGCTGTTGGGGAGATAGAAT
>JBBIII010000133.1:0-4582 GCA_037446575.1 Ignavibacteriales bacterium | reverse complement strand
ATCTTTCCGGCCAATATATAATTCCTGGAATAGTTAACTCGCACACACATCTTTATTCTGCACTTTCACGCGGGATGCCAGCGCCAAAAACTGCTCCACGTAATTTTATAGAAATACTTCAAAAGGTATGGTGGAAGCTTGATGAAGCATTGGATGAGGAATCAATTTATTACAGCGCACTTGCCGGTGCAATTGAAGCAGTGAAATTTGGAACGACAACGCTTGTAGATCATCACGCTTCTCCTAATTGCATAAAAGGATCGCTTGATATTTTAAAAGAAGCTTTATTGAAAGTTGGTGTGCGCGGAATACTATGTTACGAAACAACAGATCGCGGCGGAATGAAAAAACGCGATCTCAGTTTGGAAGAAAACGAAAGATTTGTAACTGAGAATGCAAATAATCCCCATTTTCGGGGAACAATAGGCGCACACGCATCATTTACTTTATGCAACGATTCGCTTCGGAAGCTTGCTGACCTTGCTCAGATTTACGATTGCGGCGTTCATATTCACGTTGCTGAAGATAAAGCTGATGTATTAGATTCGATAGAAAATTATAATGTCGACATTATCAAACGATTGGCGGATCTCGGAATTCTACGCAAGAAATCTATCTTTGCACATGGAGTACATCTAACAAAAAAGCAATTAGAGCTAATCGAAAAAGCTGGTGTGTGGATGGTTCACAATCCGCGCTCGAATATGAATAACGCAGTTGGCTATGCGCCTTTGGGTTGGTACGGCGATTATACCGCACTTGGAACGGATGGTTTTCCGGCAGATATGTTTGAAGAATCAAAATTTGGATATTTCCGAAATGCAGAATCAAATCATAAAGTTGAGTTTTCTAGAATTCCAACAATGCTGAATAATGGACAAAAATTGATCTCACAATTTTTTGGAAATACATTCGGAACATTGAATAAAAATTCTGCGGCTGATTTAGTTGTGTTAGATTATAATTCGCCGACTCCACTGACATCGCAAAATGTACTCGGGCATTTTTTGTTTGGAATGAACTCCACATTAGTTCAGCATGTAATGGTTAACGGAAATTGGATTGTTTGGAATAAGCAATTAATGGGAATTGATGAAGAAACTGTAGTGCAGAAGGCACAGAAGAATGCAGTTAAACTTTGGAAAAGAATTAATAAATAATTTACAAGACGAAAAATATAAATGGACTTATCATATTTCGAATTTTCTATAAATGTCTTTTCGATGTGCAATACGTAATAAGTATACATGGTTTGAATCGAATGAAAAAATCATTCTATATTGATTGGAAACAATCACACGATAATATCCTTTAAAACCAAACAACTCACGGACATTGAGAGTAGGATCAAAAATATTTGCCTCAAGTTTTTTTGCAACATTGTATGCATCTTGTTGTATTTCTTTTGGCAGTGATTTTATATCGCGTGCAAAGCGGTTTGTTCTTTGTAGCGATCGTTTAATTAACGAAGTCATCGAAAGAATTCACTGAGGTAGTTTTTTTTGATTGGATATCATCTATGGCTTCTTGAAATTCGGTAAGGAATTCTTTTTGGTATAATTCATTTAAAGAAAAAGATGATGCTAGAAATTGTTGAATTGTTTGATAAGCTTCTATTATTTTATTAAGCTGTTCTTGTGTTAATGTAATATTGATGTTAGACATATATGCTCCATAATTGCTTTGTATAAGATATAAAGATGGGTAACAAAATACAATATTTACTTGAATTCTTCGATTTTTATGGATAATCAATTAAAAATAATCGGCAAACCCGAACGGCGTGTTGATGCTTGGGGAAAAGTTACAGGCAAGGCAAAATATGCGGATGATTATAATGTAGCGCATCAGCTTATTGGAAAAGTGTTGCGTTCTAATCATCCGCACGCAAACATTCTGCGCATCGATACTTCAAAAGCTGAAGCATTGCCCGGAGTCGAAGCGGTTCTAACGACAAAGGATATTCCCGGTAGTAAAACATTCGGAATTATAATTAAGAATCAAGCTGTTCTAGCTGAAGATCGAGTTCGGTATCTTGGTGATGGCTTAGCGCTTGTCGCGGCAAAATCAAAGGAAATTGCAGAGCAAGCAATCTCTTTGATAGAAGTTGAATATGAGCTTCTACCGGTTGTCACTGATCCAGAAGAAGCCATGAAAGCAGACGCGCCTATAATTCATGATGAGAAGAATGAATTCGTTCATCATCACGTTTATAAAGGAGATGTCGGAAAAGGATTTGCAGAATCTGATTTTATAATCGAACAAAAATTTAAAACGCAATTCGTCGAGCATTCGTACATAGAACCGGAATGCGTTTTAGCGGAGCCGGATGAGCAGGGTGGAATTAAAATTACAGGTTCAATCCAAAATCTATTTAACAGCAGGCGCTCAGTAGCTGAAGTATTAAATCTAAGTATTGCTAAAGTACAACTTATTCAAGCAACTCTTGGCGGTTCTTTCGGCGGTAAAGATGAAGTAATGACATCTATGTGCTGTCGCGCTGGATTACTTGCGTTGAAAACCGGCAAGCCGGTAAAAATAGTGAACACGCGCGAAGAATCAATGCTCGAAAGTTACAAACGTCATCCCTACATACTCTATTATAAGTGGGGCGCAAAAAATGACGGCGCAATTACTGCAATGGAGATAAAAATTTATGCAGATGGCGGCGCGTACGCTTCTATGAGTCAGTTTGTTACATGGCGTTCAGTTGTGCAGGCGACCGGTCCTTATTATTGCGAGAATGTAAAGACAGATGTTTATGCCGCATACACGAATAATAACTACACCGGTGCGATGCGCGGATTTGGTTCGCCTCAAGTGAACTTTGCAATCGAATCTATGATGGATGAGCTTGCTGAGAAAGTTGGAATGAACCCGCTCGAAATTCGTTTGAAGAATGGATTTGAAAATGGCGCGGTTACTGCTACAGGACAAAAATTGAATCATGTTGTCAGTTTGAAAGAAGTTTTAACAAAAGCGGCAACCGCCGCAGATTTTAAAAAGAAGTGGAAACAATATCGCGAACATAAATCGGGTGAAATAAGAAAAGGAATTGGACTCGCTTGCAGTTATCGCGGAGTTTCGCTTGGCGCTGAAGGAGTTGATGCGGCGGAAACAATCGTTTCGGTTCAAACTGACGGAAGCGTTATCATAACTTCAGGTATAACAGATATGGGGCAGGGCGCTCAGACGCAAATGTCGCAAATTACCGCAGAAGTGTTAGGAATTTCGATAAACAGGATTCAATTTCTGAATACAAACACAAGTCGTGTTGCAGATTCGGGCGCAACGGTTGCTTCACGCGGAACAATTATGGGAGGCGCGGCGGCAAAAGATGCGGCTGAAAAAGTAAGAGCAACATTTATTGAAGTTGCATCAGAAATGACTGGATTAAATTCTGAATTGCTTGATTTTGCTGATAATTATTTGATCAACAAAGAAACGAAAGAAAAATTAGCATCTTTCAATGAGATTGTTACAGCTTGTTTCAATAAAGGCAGACCGATGATGGCAGTTGGCTGGAGAAAATCTCCAAAGACATCTTGGGATGAACATCATGGAAGTGGAGATGCATATTTTACATTTGTCTATGGTGCGAATGTTGCAGAAGTCGAGGTCGATACTGGAACCGGAAAAGTGAATGTTGCTAATTTTGTTTCTTGCCATGATGTTGGTCGTGCAATTAACCGAGCTATGGTGGAAGGACAAATGTATGGCGGTGTTGCAATGGGATTGGGTTATGGATTGTTAGAGGAATTTGAAATTGAAAATGGAATTCCGAAGCAATTAAATTTTGATGAATACATTTTGCCGACTTCAATGGACGTACCGAGAATAAAGGCAATCATAGTTGAAAATCCTGATCCGGCAGGACCATTTGGAGCTAAGTCCGTTGGTGAACCGACAAATGAACTTGCCGCGCCTGCAATTGTGAATGCTATTTACAATGCAACGGGTAAGCGGATTTATGAAATTCCGGCTAATCTGGAGCGTGTGTTACTTGGCCATAAATTGACACGTACCGGCAAGCGCGGTTCAGAACAAAAAGAAATTACTGAAATTGACACGTGTAAAATTAAATCGAATAAAACTTAGCGTAACTTTGCGCCTTTGCGGTTTGTTTTTAACCGCTAAGAACGCGAAGAATCGCAAAGAAAAATATGACTGAAAATGAGGTTGGAAAAATTATTGTTGATTGTGCTCTAAAAGTACATAGAGCGCTTGGTCCTGGTTTGTTAGAGTCAACATATGAAGCTTGTTTGAATTATGAATTAATAAATGAAGGATTGTATGTTGAACAACAAAAGGCATTGCCTGTTGTATATAATGACATTAAGCTTGAATGTGGTTATCGAATTGATTTGTTAGTAGAGAGAAAAGTTGTTATAGAAATAAAATCTGTCGAAGGATTGAATGATGTTCATATGGCGCAGATATTAACATATTTGAAATTATCTGGATGTAAGTTAGGATATCTGATAAATTTTAACGTTGCATTGATCAAGAATGGAATAAAGAGAGTAGTTAATAATTTATAACTTAGCGTACCTTTGCGTCTTTGCGGTTTGTATTTAACCGC
>JBBIII010000132.1:0-4625 GCA_037446575.1 Ignavibacteriales bacterium | reverse complement strand
GCTGAGTCGACATTATTTTAAAAGGTCGAGACAGCCCGCCTGAACGACATAGTCGGGCAGGCGTCTCGACCTACAATTTTGCTTTGCGTTTATTGGCGGGTACGCTAATCCTCTCCTGAGAGAAGAAGGATTTTATTTGCTTACTTCTATAAAAAAAAAGGCACGGAGCAATAAAACAGATTTACGGTCTTCCATTGAATTTAAACTTTTTCTTTCTCCATGCCTAATTCTTCCTCTAAATTTTATTTAATTATTAACATGCGTCGTGTATCTGAAAACGAACCCACTGTTAAACGATAGAAATAAACTCCACTTGATAAATTTGATGCATTGAACTGAATCGAATGCATTCCCACCCCAAGATATTCATTTACAGGAACGGAAATCTCCTTACCTAAAATATTATATATAGAGAGTTTTACAAGTCCAGCTTTTGGCAAAGAAAATGAAATTGTTGTAGTTGGATTAAACGGGTTTGGATAATTTTGTGCAAGATTATATTCCTGCATAATAATATCTTTGTCATTCACACTAGTAAAAGCATTAACATCAGATGATGTTAATATGATTGCAGTAGTTCCGCCAGATGGATTTATTGTAGAAGCGCCGCTGGGCCAAATTCCATCTTCATCTGTTGCAAAAGCTATTAGAGAATCGTTGGCAAGCGATTTCTGCTCGATTCTTCGAATTCCATTTGGCAATATATTCGGCAATACAACGCCAAAGGCGCCGTTAATTGCATTTACATTATTTGCATAGAAAGCCGAATAATTGTTGGCTGTTGTATTTGCCGTACCATCATTTTCTATGAAAGAACCAGAAATCGGTCTTCCTGTTCCCTCAACATTATCATACAGAAATACAAAGTCTTTTGGCTTGCCATTACTTGAACATTGTAATCCAGTCCCAGTGCTATCGCTTGACAAGGCGCCAAGTTTCACGACTCTAACCGAATCGGCAGTTGTAAGTCTCGTAACGACAGATGTTCCACCAGCACCATTATTTAAATTAATTCGCATAAATATATACTTGCCGGGGATAAAGCGAGTAGCATTGCTAGTCGGTTCGGTTACAAACCATCCTTCATACACCCCGGTTTCATCGGTTGTAAAAGTGCCATAACCGCCTGCTGTCGATAAACTAGTGCTCGTAGTTCTTACAAAATCGCCTGTTTGAGAAACAAAAATGCAATTACCCGCGCCATTTGAAGTAGGCGCATCTGTTGAAATTACGACTTGATTAAAAAACCGATAAGTCGCGTTTGGATTTAGACCTGTAAGCCGCGCCCGATACGCAAAAGGAATGCGGTTAGAATTAGTTCCTGTATTGCCTTGTATGTATTGCGGTAAGATTACGGATGTAATTGATTGTGCATTTAAAGGCACATAAATACACATTAGAATAAATATGAAAATGAAGGTTTTTTTCATAACATCGCTCCTAAAAAATTTATCTAATAACAGTAAGTTTCTTTATATCTATAAAATCATCTATAGACAATCTATAAAAATAAACGCCATTAGACAAGCTTGGATCTGAAAATATTATAGAGAGAGTAATTGCGGTTCTTTGCACATCTAACAGTCCGCGTGATTGATTTGTTTGGGAGATTGAAATAATGTTCTATCCGCCCGATATAAAGCTACCAAAAAGCGATAAACTATCCGAACCGTATTCCGCGCAAAAAAAACACGCTGTTGGGTGTAGTTGTTTCATATATTTATGTCTTGTCTTTTACTCAAATCTAATAAAATCATTCCGGCTTTATTCTCGCATTCCGCCGCTTTATTAATAATATTACACATTTTTTCAATATCTTCTTTTGTTAGAGTATCCTTACCAAATTCAGCAAGAACAAACTTGTAATTATTTATTGCACCCCTGAAATGTTGTACTGCTTTCGTAATGCTATTTTCATTAGGATATGATTTCTCAAGAAACACAACATTAGATAATCGCATATCAATCAAGGATTGCAATGTTTTCTTAAACATTCCTTTCTTGGGTTCTTTAACTATGTTAGTTCCTTCATAGTTGAGACCAAACGATAATCCTTCTATGGCAATGCTTCCTGTTGATGTTTTTCCAAATTTTCTACCCACAACTTCATTTGCTACATTCTCCCAAATCTCCTTACTTTTATCAACGGTAGAGTCAGCTTTAAAAACAGTTAACATGTATTTCCACGGCAGTTTATAGGTAGTGCTAAAGGAAAGGATGGCTTTTGACACGGTTTCTTCGTCAATCCTAATTCCCTTTTCGCCATGAAGTACAAAATCTTTTCCCTGAGTCTCATAGTAATAGAAAGCTGTGCTATCGTATCCCACGAAAACAACACTATGAGGTGAAAACGCTTTTTCAGATGGCTCTTTCCAATTTTCGGGTACAGGGAAGTATCCAGATTTTACTGCAAATTTCATTGCAGGGGCTGAGTTCCATGCAATTCGAACGGGATATCCTTGAGAAATAAAGTATCTAATTGAATTTAGAAGTTCCTCTTTACTGTCGGTGAAAAGGTACTCTCTCCTTAAGCCCAGGTGTGGTGAGGCAATGACGAATCCTGGTTCTGGATCGCTAAAGGGCATAAACAAACCAGCGCCCTTAACATATGTGGCACCGTAAGTATATCCAAGAAGTAGTGAATAATAGTCAACGGGTTGGTTAATTCCGTATTTAGAAGCTATCATTTGTAAAGAAACTGACTGGCAAATATTCCTTTTGTAGCAAAACCAAGGAACATCTGCAATAAAATGCTCTTTGGGAAGGTCATAATTCTTCACGTTTTCTATAGGTACTGGTTGATACTTTTCAAAGAAGTAATTTTTAATGTATTCATTTTCGTTGAAGCATGATTGAAGCAAACCAAAGCTGAATACGATAATGAATCCGAAATTAATTAAATGTTTCATAATATTCTCCTTGTTAGTTTGCGGTTGCGCACAACGTTTAGGATTTTATCCGCACTTGAGGAAAAAAAATAAAAAACGGAAATAACTTTCAGACAAGTGCGGATAAAATTCAGTTGAACTGAGCCGCTGATCAACTCTTTCTTTATATGAGTATTGAATCATAGTCCTCAGTTGCTTGTGAACCTATAAGTAATGTTCAATCGTACTAAAATAACATCAAAAAAAGAAGAACCGTTTAAAAATTATCTGATAATTTGTCGAGATAAGCTCATAATTAGTATGATATTATTCAGTAAATGCATAAAAATCATAAGGAAGTGGTAGACATCTAAACTTTGCGTAGCTTGGCGTGCTTTGCGGTTTTATTTTACCACCATTCACGCTTTAGTCCGTTCTGGGGAACGTCACGAAGTGATTCCTACGGAAGATTCTACGTGCTTACCGCTTAAAAATGTCAGACACTTTTTAATAGAAATCATAAGGAAGTGTCAGACATTCATGCTTTAAATCAACATGTTGAAGATTGCAAAATAAAGAATTCCCGATTTTCTAATTAGGCGGTAGCATTTTGCAATTTTTCTGCTCTATCGGCAATGCGAAGTTGCTCAAAACGTAGCGCAGGGCAATTTAGGAAAGGGCAGTACTCCGCCCGAACCGAATAGCCGCTGTTGTACACTGCTCAAAAATATTTTTTTCATTCATCAGAAAGGATTTCCTCATTTCTAATAAAATTGATTTTTACAATTTTGAAAAACGAGTGTGGGGATTGGGGTGAATTTCATTTTTCAAATTCCAAAACATAGAATCTTATAATGTATCATATGGTTCAGGTTGTGTTCCGTCCACATCTTTGAAACCATACTCTTTTGCCAATTCAGCAGCGACTAATATTTGTCCTGTTTTTGATATTATATTTTCATCAGAAGCTAAATTGGCTATTGCCCTTCCAACAAATTGGGAAGATTCTTTTTTGGGATTTGGTGTTTTTTTATTGTCGTCAATGTATCCTGGATATAATGAAACACAAGCGATATTATGTTTTTTTAACTCAACTGCCATATCCATAGACATTTTATCAACAGCCGCCTTTGCAATACCATAAATTACATTTCCATAATACTTGCGACTGGAGTAAAAAGAAATATTTACAATCAATCCCTGTTTTTGTTTAATCATTATTTCGGAAGCAAAAACACTGGCGACAAAATTTGAACGAACGCCAACATTGTTCATTTCATCCCATAATTCCAAGGGTTGTTTCCAAAAAACTTCTTTCCACTTAAATCCTTTATATTTTGTTCTGTTGCGTAGACGATTATAGCCACCCCAAGCATTGTTAACTAGAATATCAAGTTTTCCTTCCTTTTTCTTGATAAGTTCAAATATCTTTTTTACTTCCATGTTATCTTCATGATTACACACTAATGCAATACCTTTTCCACCAGCGGCCGTAATTCCCTTAACATCTTTGTCAGTAATACTTCTTCCTGTAACATAGACTGTTACCCCGGCTTCACCTAAACCTATTGCGATACCCTTTCCAACGTTGCGGGTTCCGCCAGTTACTAGTGCTATTTTTCCTTCAAGAGGTTTCATATTTTTCTCAAATATATTTAAAATATTGAAAATATTATTTTGGTATTCCTGCTTTTTGGTTAACCATCTTTCTTTTGAATCACAGATAACTCCCCATTGAAGAAATTCATCACTGTCAGG
>JBBIII010000131.1:0-4632 GCA_037446575.1 Ignavibacteriales bacterium | reverse complement strand
ATCTCCAAACGCCAATTCTTGCGTCAGTGTGCTTTGTGCGCAGGCGGATTTGCGCTTGGCACAAATAGACTTGAATCGCTTTTTGCTAATCCGAATAAAGATTTAGGAAGATATAGCAAAGAGGCGCTTTTCTATACAAAGACTGCCGATGGATTGCAATGTGATAAATGTCCGCACGAATGTCTATTAAAGAACGATAACGCGACCGGATTTTGCCGAAGTCGTGTTACAAGAATGGGAAAAATGTACACAATTGGCTACGGAAATCCTTGTTCAGTGCACATTGACCCAATTGAAAAGAAGCCCTTTTTCCATTTTCTGCCCACTACGCGCACGTTTTCTATTGCTGTTGCTGGTTGTAACTTCAGGTGTTTAAATTGTCAGAATTGGCAAATCTCGCAGGTCAGCCCAAATGAATCCAACAATATTGATTTGATGCCCGCAGAGGTAGTCGACGCATGTCTGCGCTCTAAATCAGAATCAATTGCTTACACTTATTCTGAGCCGATAACATTTTACGAATATTCATTGGAAACTGCTACAATAGCTCATGAAAAATCAATTCGCAATCTTTTTAAAACCAACGGTTATATTAACGAAAAGCCGTTGCGCCGATTATGCAAAGTTTTAGATGCCGCCAATATCGATTTAAAAATATTTGATGAAGCCGTTTATAAAAAAATCAGTTCAGGAAAACTTGCGCCGGTTTTAAAAACTCTAAAAATTCTGCGCGAGGAAAATGTCTGGATAGAAATTACTAATCTTATAATTCCAACTTGGACAGACAATTTAGAAACAATAAAAAGAATGTGCGAATGGTTTTGCAATAATGGCTTAGATGACGCGCCATTACACTTCAGCCGATTTACACCGCTTTATAAACTTAGCCAGCTTCCTCCTACACCTACTGCTACTCTCGAAAAAGCTTATGATATTGCCGCCAAAGTCGGAATGAAATATGTTTATTTGGGAAACATCGCGGGCCATAGGGCGGAAAACACTCGTTGCCATTCTTGTAAAAAAACGATTATCGAAAGACGTATATTTACAATTCTTGCTAATAATGTTATCAATGGAAAGTGCAAGTTTTGTGGAGAAAAAATTCCTGGCGTCTGGAGTTAATCAAGTTTTTTTCTATCTTATAGTATAAAAATTACGTTATCTCACTTAGCGTTACTTGGCGTTCTTTGCGGTTTTTCTAATAAGAGAAAGGAATAAAATAAATGGCGACACCAGATTATGTTTTTTTTGATGGCAAAATTGTTCCATACAGCGAAGCGAAAGTTGGAGTAATGACGCATGGATTAAATTACGGCACTGCAATCTTCGGCGGTATTCGAGGTTATTGGAATGACGAAGAAAAGCAGATGTTTGTATTCCGTCCGCTTGATCATTATAAACGATTTTTAGATTCAGGCAAACTACTCCGAATGGATTTACCTTATACTAAAGAAAGTTTAACTGAAGCTACATTAGAACTTATTCGAAAGCAAAACTTCCGCGAAAATGTTTATATCCGCCCGCTTGCATTTTATGGCGATGAAATTATCGGAGTTCGATTACACAACCTAACACCTCGAATGGCCATCGCCATCGTTCCATTCGGAAAATATGTTGAACAGGACGAAGGCGCGCATGTAACAATTTCTTCATGGTTGCGGGTGGAGGATAATATGATTCCGGCACGCGGAAAAATTTCCGGAGCTTATGTCAACTCAGCGCTTTCTAAAACGGATGCGCAGCTTTCCGGTTTCGATGAAGCGATTGTACTTAGCCAGAATGGTCATGTTTCCGAAGGTTCTGCTGAAAATATTTTTATCGTGAAAAATGGAGTTTTCATAACACCGCCTGTTACGGAAAATATTTTGGAAGGAATTGTTCGGCGCACATTTATTCAGCTTATACAGGATGAGTTAGGAATGCAAGTTGTAGAACGCTCGGTTGATAGAACAGAATTATTCCTTGCAGACGAAGCGTTCTTTGTAGGAACAGGCGTACAATTAGTTTCTATTACAAGAATAGATCACCGTCCGATTGGAGAAGGAAAAATGGGTCCTCTCACGATTAAGATGCGGGACATTTTCTTCGACGTAGTTTTCGGCAGAAATCCGAAATACCGCAATTGGTGCATGCCGGTTTATAAAAAGTAACTAAGTGTTCATCATTTTTTAATGTCCACGTTTTCAAGTAATTGACGGCGTGGACATTTTAGCTAGAAGAGTTGCTCCTATGCAGAGTTATAAAAAAAACAGAGAAAGCAAAAGATATTATTTTGGCGTTTCTTTATTTTATATCGGATTTGGCTCAGTAATTTCTCAAATACTTCTTGTCCGCGAGTTTTTTGTAAGCTTCTATGGCAACGAGCTAAGCATCGGAATCGTGTTCGGCGGTTGGTTAGCATGGATCGGCGTTGGCAGTATTGCCGGCAATTGGATTATCAAGAAGAAGAACGTTACTCGTAAGTTCTTTGCTTTTTTACTCGCTTCAACTCCAATCATTACTTTCATTCAACTACTTATTATTAAATCTGCCAGGTTGTTTTTTAATATTACAGCCGGCGCATATCTTTCAATATCCGAGCTGGTTATATTCGCCTTATTTGTTTTGAGTTTCGGTTGTTTCTTGTGGGGCATGCTTTTCACGTTGGGCGCAAAATTTATTTCATCCGATGAAAAAGATCTTTGGTTTGGAGTCAATAAAGCTTATGTAATAGAATCTTTTGGTAGTTTTATCGGCGGAATGATATTTTCTTTTTTACTTTGCTTGGTATTTTCTACAATGCAAATCATTTTGTTGCTAACACTTTTTGCTTTTTTTGTATCAATACATTTCCTCTTATTTAAGTACGTGTGGCTCAAAATAATCATCGCCATTTCTATTTTTGTCATTTCGCTCAATCAAATGAATGAGATAGAACGTCAAATTAATAAGCATCAATGGAGAATTTTTAACGATAAACTATCCTTTGTCAAATCAGTAAATACAAAATATCAGAATCTTGCTTTACTTCAGTTAGATGATCAATACACGATATATGCAAATGGAAAGCCCGCTTATAATATTCCCAACGATTACGATGCTGAAATATTCACTCATTCAATTATGGTTCATAAAATTGATGCTCAAAACGTGCTGTTAATCGGCGGGGGATTTAATGGCGTTGTTAAAGAGCTGTTAAAATATGAACATGCAAAAATTGATTATTTAGAAATAGATTCCGATCTAATTCAATTTGCCGAGCAACTATTAGATGAACACGACAGAGAAGCTCTGAAAAATAAAAGAGTTTCTCTGATTTACAGCGACGGACGAGATTATTTAAATAAGAATGAAGTAAAATATGACGTTATTATTTTAAACTCAGGAGACCCTTCCACGGCGAGTTTGAATAGATTTTTTACTTTAGAATTTTATAAGCAATGTAAATTGCGTTTATCGGAAACGGGTATTATGGCATTTTCCTTGCAGTCTTCTTCCGAATATCTGTCAGAAGAAATGAAAGATTTAAACGCTTCTATCTATCATACATTAAAACATGTCTTCGACAATGTATTAATTATTCCGGGAACGCGCGCCATCTTTATTGCTTCATCTCATAATAAGAGACTCATTTCAAATCCTGATTCGCTTGCGAAAGTTTTCTCTTCGACATTTATTCCTACCCATTACTTCACAAAGTATACGTATGAAGATTTGATGTTATCAGAAAGAATTCACTCGATAACAAATCTGCTTGAGCAAGTAAAAGAATATCTGATCAATACCGATGATAATCCGGTTGTATATTACTTCGATCTGTTAGTGTGGAATCGGCTGTTGCGGGAAGACAACAAAATGCTCGCGTCTATAACAAGCTCGCGTATATTCATCTCAGGAATAACAATTGTTGGAGCGCTTTTGTTTCTTTTTTTCTTTATAAGAAAAAAGGTTGCCTCTGTAAATAAAACTGCATTGCTTACAATAATAGCCAGCGGCGGTTTTGCCGGTATGGCAATAAATCTATTACTTATGTTGAATTTTCAACAAGCTTTCGGTTCAATTTATGAAATGGTGGGCGCAATGACGGCGGCAAATATTGTTGGCTTAGCATTAGGGGCTTTATTAATATCGCGCTTGTCAAAAACAATCGTCCGAAAAAGAAGTCTGACTATTATTCTTGCTTTTTTAATAGTTGAAATATCTCTTATGCCTTTTATAATGAAAACTTTGTTAAATGCACATCTTGTGTTTTTAACTTTATTTATAAATCTATTGAGCGGTATGTTAGTTGGAATGCTGTTCGGCAAAGTAAATAAATTTTATTTAAGCAGCTCGTTTAAGATAGGAAGTATTTATGCATTTGATGTGTTTGGCGCATCTGTTGGAGCGCTGGTAACTTGTTCAATACTACTGCCAATTTTAGGTGTTAATTTATTAGTACTTTTCTTATTGATTTTAATGATTCCAGCAATAGCAGCTTGCTTTGTTCTTCGCACAGAAGCATAAATCCAAAGTAAATTATGTTTGTGTGAGAATAATTTCAAAAATCTGTTTTCCCAAAAGCGACTCGAGTAGAAATTAATATGGAAACTTACGTATCGAAATGCGAAGAGCTTGTTGTATCTTCAATTAATTTTCATAAATTGAAAAATT
>JBBIII010000130.1:0-4659 GCA_037446575.1 Ignavibacteriales bacterium | reverse complement strand
ATTATAAATACCTTCTGCGTAATAACCCATAAATCATAATATTAATTCCTTGCGAGCTTAGCAGTTTATAAATACCGCCAAGATCGCAAAGAAATATAAGGAATATATTTTTTTTAAAATGGATTTTCAGAAGGATAGAGGATGCCTTTTGGATAATTGAAATAGGTTTCTTCAACACCCAACATTTTACAAGCGGCAAACAAAGTTTTAGCAGAATGCTTGAACGCAACCGCTGTATGATGCGGGAATCGCTTCTGAATCAAAACGTGCCGGTAGAAGCGTCCCATTTCCGGAATCGCAAAAACCCCTATCGAGCCAAAAGATTTTGGATTGATGTTTAGAACTTCGCCATTTGCCATATAAGTGCGAAGCTCCGCATCGGCAGTTGATTGAATTCTGAAAATTGTAATATTGCCTGATTTGATCTGTCCTTCTAATGTTCCGCGAGTAATATCCGGTTTTTTGCCTGGCTCCATCAAGCGGTGCATTATCAATTGATATTGCATAACAGGCGCAACCATACAAGCCGACGATGTATTGCCGCAATGAAACCCCATCCACAAATCTGTTAAGGAATAATTGCCAATCGTTTTTTTATTCTCTTCATACATATCTTTTGGGACTGTATTATTAATATCTAAAAAAGCCGGAGGCATTTCTGTAGCGCAGATTACCATATACTCGCTAAGCGCGCCGTAAATATCTGTTTCGCAAGAGACTGGAACTCCACGCGCCGCTAAACGAGAATTAAGATAACAAGGGACATGTCCAAAATACTTTTCGAACGCGGGCCAACATTTATTTGCAAAAGCGGCATACTTAGATGCGCCTAAATTTGCGTTCATAAATTTTTCTAAAGCGAATTCATACTGAGCAAGTTTTTCCAATAAATCGGGGAAAGTGTTTCCCTTCCCAAGTTCACTAGTCATCTCGGCTACGATTTTCTTAATTTCTGGATTATCTTTTTCCGCCTGAACAATATCCAACAAATCAAGCTCGCTGTTTTCCATTATCTCGACACCTAAATCGTACAAAGGTTGAATTGGCGCGTTGCAAGCGAGGAAATCGAAAGGTCTAGGACCAAAACCGAATATTTTCAAATTACGCACACCGAGCACTACACGCGCAACCGGAATAAATTCGGCAATCATAGCCGCTACATCTTTTGGATCGCCTACAGGATATTCAGGTATATACGGATTCAATCGCCGCAAACCGATATTGTAAGAAGCGTTAAGCATACCGCAATAAGCATCGCCTCGTCCGCTAATGAGGTCGTTACCAGAATCTTCAGCCGCCGCTACAAACATAGCAGGTCCGCCAAATTTTTGAGCTAACATAGTAGTTGGTCCTTCGGGCCCAAAATTGCCTAAGTAAAGCACAAGAGCATTAATATCATTTTTCTTTAATTCATCTATTGCTTTCAGAACATCTTTTTCATTTTCGATTATAGTGTCAATCTCGACAACTGGAACATTTGCCTTTTTGCATTCAGCTATTAAATTTTTTCTACGCTTCCGAGAAAGCTCAATAGGAAAACAATCGCGGCTAACAGCCACAACGCCAAGTTTTACGACTGGAACATTTTGCATTTTTTATATCTCCTTCTTCTTCATATCCTTTGCGTTTCCTTAGCGACCCTTGTAGTTAAATAATAACCACAAAGAACGCGTAGGTAAGCAGAGTATTTATTTTTTCTTTTGACCGTAATATGCATCCGGTCCGTGTTTTCGTTTATGATGTTTATTTAAAATATAATTTGGAATTGGTTTCAACTTTTGATTTAGTCCAAGTGAATGAAGCGCCATAAAAGCGATTTTTTCTAAAATTAAATTATTCTTAACAGCGTCTTGCGGATTTATTCCCCAAGTAAATGGGGCATGACCCGCTACAAGCGCGCCCGGCGTCGAAACAGGATCAAGTTTTTGAAATCGCTCTACTATAACTTTGCCTGTGTTAAGTTCGTAATTATTCTCCACTTCTATTTTTTTCAGAAGGCGTGTCAATGGAACAGAACCAAAGAAAGCATCTGCATGAGTTGTTCCGAAGCATGGAATTTCTTTACAAGACTGGGCAAATATAGTTGCATATTTGCTATGGCTATGAGCAATTCCGCCAATCGTTGTGAAAGCTTTATATAGCTCGATATGCGTCGGAGTATCCGATGATGGACGTAAATCACCTTCAATTACTTTTCCGTATAAATCAACTACAACCATATCCCTGATTTTCAATTTATCATAATCAACTCCGCTTGGTTTTATCACGATTAATCCTTCTTCTCGAGAAATTCCGCTAACATTGCCCCATGTAAGCGTAACAAGATCGTACTTAACCAAGTCGAGGTTTGCTTCAAGCGTTTGTTGTTTTAGATGTTTAAGCATCACTCTCCTGTTTTATTAATTTCTCGGCAGCCATACTTTCATTGTGCCTATGCCGCGATTTGACCAAGCGTAATACGGAATCGCCATAAATTTTAATTTACTTTGACTTTTCTTCGCAAGCGCTTCTCCATAAATTACATTGACGCCGCCAAGCAAATCTTTCCTAGTTACAACGCTTAAATTCATATCAGCAGAAAGTAAAAGTTTATTTATCTGATTATTATTATCAATTCCCTCGACACAATATACAATCGGGCCATATTCGAGCGCTGTTAGGTTTTCATTTTCTTTTACTTTCTCATTAGCAATTACGCGTCGAACGCTCATCGGCAAATCTAACAGGATTATTTCTCCTTGTTTCCATTTTCTTGTAATCGTTACATATCCGTTATGAATTATTCGCTCTATCTCTTCACCACTCACAGTAATACCAATGTCGGACTTGACTGCATCATTGTAAGTATATAAATCGCTTGGCAACACCTGATTCCGCGCCCAACCCGGTAAGCGCATTTTAATTGTGAACTCGCTAATTTTTTCCGGTTCAATTATTATTTTAACCTGTCCGCTCCAAGGATAATCTGTATGTTGTTCAATTTTCACACCGCCATTTTCTAAATTGATCTCCCCTTTGTTTGACGCGTATAAATTGATGTAGAGGGTATCCTTTTGAGTAGCATAAAAAAGTTCCGGGATTGAAGGAATGAAACGAACAAGATTTGTCGGACAACAAGAACAATCGAACCAAGGTTGTCGAGTTAGCGAACCGCTATTGAATTTGAATTTGCCATCGGACTCAAGCGGATTTACATAAAAGAATGCTTTACCATCGAGCGAAATGCCGGAGATTAAACCGTTATACAAAGTTCGTTCTATTACGTCAAAATACTTAGCGTCTCCAAAAAGCTGAAATAATCTTGTATTCCAATATACATTCCCGATTGAAGCGCAGGTTTCGCCATACGCCGTTAGATTTGGAAGTTCATAATCCTTACCCAACGATTCGCCTTCGTGCTTTGCTCCAATACCGCCGGTAAGGTACATTTTCTTTTCTACCATGTTCTTCCAGATTTTAAGAACTGCATTCAGATAATCTTTATCGTTACATATTGCGGCAATATCGGTCATGCCAGCATACATATACACAGCCCGAACTGCATGTCCAACAATTTCATCTTGTTGGATTACCGGTTTGTGATCCTGACTGTAATCACCATAAAGTTTGTGTGTTGTTGAATCCCCTCTCCAATCTAAAAATTGTTTTGCAAGTTCTAAATATTTCTCGTTGTTTGTAATGCGATAAAGTTTAATCAATCCTGTTTCGATAATTTGATGCCCGGGCGGAATAGTAAGCTTACCAACGCCAAAATTATTTACTAGTAAATCAGCATTCTTAATTGCGACATCGAGGAAGTTGCGCTTGCCTGTAGCTTGAAAGTGTGCCACTGCGGATTCAAACATATGTCCGCTGTTGTACAATTCATGACTGGACTGTTCACGAGTCCAGCGCGCGCCGGATTTCGGCACCCACCAAGCCGGCGGATTATCTGGGTCAATTGTGAACCACGTTGTAATATACCCATCCGGCTCCTGACCAATTTGAATAATCGAAATAATAGAATCGAGATAAGACTCTAATTCCTTATTTGGAGCGCTTATTAAAGAATACGATGCGCCTTCGATAATTTTATAAACATCTGTATCGTCAAAAGGCATTTTACCATGAACTTTTCCTTGTTTCTTTTTACCGGCAATTAGAAAGTTATCCATCCTTCCTTCCTGCCAGCATTTATCAAAACCGAATGTAATTGTAGTGTTTTGAATTGTCTTAATTTTTGGAAGCCAGAAATTATCGGTGAGTTCAACCTTCTTAATGTCCACCATAGAAATTGGATAATCAGAATATTTTTTTGGTGAACTGCAGGTTTGAAAAAGGAATAAGAATAGCGACTGGCAAGCAATCAAAAGAAAAGGTTTTTTTGTCATTTTACTATTTTTTTCCTCTCGTTAGTTTATTTTTATTACAATAGATGCGATATATTTTATTGAACTAACTAACCCTAAAACAGTTTAGAATGTTTTAAGATAAGAACAATAAATTATCCTTCAATAGCCACTCTATGAAAATTAATAACCATATTGCGTAATAGCTTTTCCTTATTCCATCTGTATCCCAAACAGAGTTTAGGATTGAGTTGACTCGTACTCCAGAGACTACTCGAAAGTTTGTCAAAAATTTGTCATGGTTGACTAAAAAGTTGTCATTCCCGCGAAG
>JBBIII010000129.1:1974-4720 GCA_037446575.1 Ignavibacteriales bacterium | reverse complement strand
TGAGCATTATATGTTACCTGACAAAGCAAACCCTGACGCCCCTGCGCATACCATTGGCTATCCCGATGGTAACTATGCGCAATAACCCAACTTGTTCCATCATCCAATGTAACTGCTGGCGATATATGATTTGGCCTATTATATACAGAGCTAGAACCCGTAAATATGTTAGTTCCAATAATTGTCCAAGCAGACTGATTATCGGTCAATGTTGAACTACGCATAACATATTGCGCGCCAACTAAATGCTGTGCAAAACTATAGTAATAGTAGCCATTGTATTTCCACATAACCGGTCCCTCAGCCCAACCATATGGATAACTTGGGGCAGGATTTAGCCAAGATAGATTATAAACAACACCAGTAGGTTGACCATTACTTCCTAACTCTACTATGTGATTATTCGGTTCACCAGCTTTGGTAAGCAAGTACCATTTACTATCATCATCGATAAAAATGGAATTATCAACACCTAACCCATTGGGCATACTAGAAGGAATACTCATTACCGTTGGATCGCTCCATGGACCTTCCGGCTGATCAGCTGTAACAAAATACATTCTTCCGCCGCCTCTTCCAAAAAAGTGCCAGTACTTACCATTATAAAAGACCATATGCCCACCCCAAATTCCTCCACCTGGCGAATCCCCATAGCCAGTCCAAGATGCCGATACTGGCTGAGCGATTACTTCCCAATGAACCAAATTGGTAGAACGATATATCTTTGGCGTAGGATTAAAAGATGACCCCGAAGTGTAAAAATAATTGCCAATTTTTGTTAATGTGGGATCCGGATGATCGCCAGGAATTACGGGATTTATATATGTTTTGAACGAAGGAGATTGTGCAAATCCCCAATAATTAACAAGCAGAAAACAAATGACAAATAAAAAATTTTTAGGCATAAACACACCATTTATATTATTTATTAAGAACTTCGATTGATAATTTAATTCGAAATACCTGAAACGCTTTTTGATATGTTAAATCGTTACAATTTTATCTCGTAATCCAATCATTCTCTCTCGTTAAAATTCTAATTAAAAATAAGTATAGAAAGTGTGAGATATATAGCCACTTTGTAAATTTTATTAACCAAATAGCGTAAGGTAATAATTAGTGAGGTTGATGCAATTTACGAAATTCGCGCAACCCAACACCTTTTTCTTTTTTGAAATAACGCGAAATGTGTTCTACATCCGTAAAATTAAAAAGCGATGTGATATGTGAAACGGGTAAATCAGTTTCCACAAGCATCTTTGATATCCATTCTACACGCACTCTTCTGATCTCATCATAAATGGATCGGTGAATTGTTTTTCTGAATTGTTTTTCTAGTGTACGCCTGCCTACACTTGTTTCTTTCACAACATCCTTTACTAACAGCTTGTTCTTTGCATTATTCTTTATGTATTGCAATGCCAATGCGACATCCGGATCATTTACAGCAAGTATATCCGTAGATTGTCTTTGCACAATATGACTTGCCATAACGTCAATTTGCTGCCCTTTCATTTTTTTTCCACTCATCAATTGATCAAGTAGTTTGGCGGCTTCAAATCCGGCTGACTCCACATTCAATTTAATGCTCGTAAGCGGAGGATCGCCTAACTCGCATACCATTGGATCATTATCTACGCCTATTACGGCAACATCTTCTGGAACTTTAAATCCATTTAACTTGCATACCTCAAGAATGTGCTGTCCACGATCATCATTACAAGCTAAGATGCCAACAGGTTTAGGCAATGATTTTATCCATAGATTTACAAGACGTTGTTCTTTCCCCCAATTATAGCTGTTATCTTGAGGAACTGAAGAATATATATGTGTATTATAGCCTGCTTCATGATTAAAGCGACAAAAAAAGTATTTGCGCTCATTAGACCATTCATAAGAATCATATCCGCAAAACGCTAAATTTTTAAATCCTTTTTCTATAAGATGCTCGCTCGCTAACTTTGCGATTGAGTATGAATCGGTTTTTATTACTGGCAAATTCTTAGGATACAAAGAACTGTGTATGGCAAAAATTGTCGGGACATTCAATTTCAACAACTCCTTTTTTATCAAAGAATCGCGCATAATAATTCCATCCGGTTTCCAATTTTTTAACTGTGGAATTGACGATCTTAAATCTGTGGGTTCTTTATAAAATGTCCACGGACCATACAATCTCGAATATCGGGCTACGCCAATAATTAACTGCCTGCCAAATTCTCTTGATGTTTCTAATAGCAATATTATTCTTTTCATAACCTTAATTTAATTACTCGGTTTATAGCAACAATGAATAAAATAACACACGCTCTATGGGATGCCTTCGACAAAATTGACACTGTTTTATATCTGTGTTAATTTGTGTTTGTTTTTTGTGTCTGTGGTTGACTAAAAAGTTGTCCTTCCCGCGAAAGCGGGAATCTTATTTGTCTTTTTTACATAAGATTCCCAATAAAAATATTTCCGCCAAAGGCGGACAAGTAGGAATGACAAGAGCTCTTACTTTTTGGTCAACCTCTATGAGTGTATTATAATTTTAAAATTGTTTATTCTGCTCCTATTGGCAACGCAAGCAGTTTTTGAATTTCAGGATTATTCAAATTCTCTTTTGTAACTATTTGAATATCGATATCTACATTGGCAGAAACTTTTTTCCCGCGTATATTATCAACAAGAGTCTTTATGCTATGGAAACCTATACTCGGAGGATCTTGTGCTACTAAGGCGTTGATTTCTCCTTTCTTCA
>JBBIII010000129.1:0-1874 GCA_037446575.1 Ignavibacteriales bacterium | reverse complement strand
CTGCTAGATTATTTAAATCATTTAATGTTAATATCTTTTAAGAGGTATTGCAATAGCCAGAGGTTAAAAGACTGTAAAATTTTTCTTTATAAAAAACACTGCTTTTACATCTATAGGATTACATCGTGTTGTAATACCTTTTCTAGATAACATAGTTGCCCAAGCTCTAACTTGCAATCATCTTATTACCAAAAATTTTTAAATTTTTATCCGCATTCTACATCTTTACATTTTTATACATTCCATATTTTTCATTCTAAATTTATAACCTTCCACCATAATTCTCTCCCCTTTCTTGCGCCAAAAGCAAGTTTCTTTCCGTCAGGACTGTTGTGAAGATATGGCGATCCTGCGTACTCATTCCCAAAAGTTAAGACACTTGTTCCTAAGTGAGCTACCTCATTAAGAATTAATTTACCTTCCGATGGTTCGATTCGAAAAACAATCCCGAGCCCATTATGAACAACCGCTCCGCCGATTAAATCATATTTTTCACTAAGCTTGCCATTTACACTTATGAAATATTCTTTACCTTCAAGACATAAATAAGCTGTTTTATCTATGCTATTACTAAAAACAACGGGATTTTCTCTTTTTACTTTTATATGATATTCTTCTATTGGAACAACTTTTGGTATTATTCCATAAAGTGCGTTATACTTTTTTCCATCAACAACCATAAACCACTTATCGCCTTCCTTTATACCGTAAGCAACTTTATTACCATCAGCACTGAAATAAGGAATACTAACATCATAGTATTCTTTACTTGTCTTGTCATTAACAATCACATACATCTTATCGTTCTTCTTTGCCCAATAACCGACACTTTTACTATTTAGACTATAATAAGGATTACTAACATCATCATATTTTTCGCCTTTTTCGTCATCAACAACCATAAGCCAGTTGGCGCCTTCTTTTGCAGGATAAGCAATTCTTTTACCGTCAAAACTGAAATGAGGATCCCTAACTCCATCAAATTTTTCACTTTTTTTGCCATCAATGACTATAAACGATTTATCTCCACTTCTTGCGCCGTAAGCTATTCTTTTACCATCTGAGCTAAAAATAGGAGTCCCTACCGCTTCATACTTTTCACTCTTTATATCATCAATTACAATAAACCAGTTATCTCCTTCCTTGGCGCTATAGGCAATTCTTTTACTATCTGGACTAAAGTGAGGTTCATTAACCCAGTCAAATTTTTCACTCTTTTTACCATCTACAACGATACAATATTTATTCTTTATATTAGCCCTAAATGCAAATCTTTTACCATCGGGACTGAAACAAAGTGCATCAACTCCATCATATCTATCACTCATAATAGAATCAATTACTATAAACCATTTATTCTCACTTTTGGCACAATACGCTATCCTTTCACTGTTTGAACTAAAGCGTGGATAATCAATATCATCATATTTTTCGGATTCCTTACCCCCTGCAACCATTATCCATTTATTACCGATTTTTGCCTTATATGCCAACAATTTACCATTAGGATTAAAGTGTGGAGGACCAACATCATCATACTCTTTACCTATTGAATCATTCACAACCACTATAAATTTCTTTCCTTCTTTAAGAATATACGCAACACTCCGACCATCAGGGCTAAAGACATGTTTGTTAAGCTCTTCTTCTTTAATATTTGGAGGCAACTTTGCAAGAAGCTTTTCATCAAAGCTTACAATGGATTTTATATTATCAGCTATACCATCACTCTCCTTTTGTTGAATATATAGATATAAACCGATACCAAAAAGTAAAAGCACTAAAAA
The DNA here is from genome assembly GCA_037446575.1 of Ignavibacteriales bacterium. Taxonomy (GTDB): domain Bacteria; phylum Bacteroidota; class Ignavibacteria; order UBA10030; family UBA10030; genus JBBIII01. Next base: position 87 of record JBBIII010000129.1, on the reverse strand, counting down.
TACAAACAAAAATATTTTTTTACCTTTCACGGTTTTACTCCTTTTCATACGCGCATTTTATTAAAAATCACAAAATATTTATATTTT
>JBBIII010000128.1:0-4771 GCA_037446575.1 Ignavibacteriales bacterium | reverse complement strand
CGTATTTACCGCAGAAAGATGTCAGACACTTATAAATAGAAATCGTAAGGAAGTGTCAGACATCTAAACTTTGCGTTTCTTGGCGTGCTCAGCGGTTTTAATTTACCGCAGAAAGATGTCAGACACTTATAAATAGAAATCGTAAGGAAGTGTCAGACATCTAAACTTTGCGTTTCTTGGCGTGCTCAGCGGTTTTAATTTACCGCAGAAAGATGTCAGACACTTTCTTTTACATAACATAACGAAGTGTCAGACATCTACACCTTTTTTTTCTTCAGCATGGTGCTTCACAACGCGCGCCTGAGTCTGAAAGATTACCTCTTCCGCAATGTTAGTGCTCATATCAGCTATGCGCTCTAAGTTGCGGCTAATGCGGATCAATTCCAATCCGGTTTCTATACTTCGTTTATCCGATTTGAGCAATTCTATAACCTCGGTAGTCATTGCTCTGTTTAATTCATCGACCCGATCGTCAGTTTCTAAAACTGTCTGCGCCATTTTCGGATCGAGAAGAATAAAACTATCGAGTGAATACTTCAACATCAGCTTTGTTGAAGCCGCCATATTGGGAATTTCAAACAACTTTTCAATTTTGCATATCTTATTTAATGTAAGAGCAGATTCGGCAATATTCACGGCGTGGTCGCCAATTCGCTCTAAATCGTTGTTGATTTTTTGAGAGGCAATAATAAATCGCAAATCACCCGCAACCGGTTGTTGAAGCGCAAGAAGATCAATTATTGCATTATCTATTTCGATTTCTAACGAATTAATTCTTTCCTCGCCTTCTATTACGCGATGAGCATATTCGTTATTATGTTCGAGCAGGGCTTGGAGTGCATAGGTGAAATTTTCCTCGACAGCGCTTCCCATTTTAACTAATGTAGTTTTTAAACTCTCGAGTTCATGCTGAAAATGTCGTTGCATAAATGGCTCCAAAATTATTATCCGAATCTTCCGGTTATGTAGTCTTCCGTTTGTTTTATTGCAGGCATAGTAAAGATTTTCTTTGTAATATCAAACTCAATCAATTCGCCCATATAAAAGAAAGCCGTATAATCGCTAACGCGCGCCGCTTGCTGCATATTGTGTGTTACAATTACGATTGTATATTTTTCTTTTAATTCAAAAATTAATTCTTCAATTTTTGCTGTAGCAATCGGGTCGAGAGCGCTTGCAGGTTCATCCATTAAAATTACTTCGGGATCAACCGCGAGCGCGCGTGCAATGCAAAGACGTTGCTGTTGTCCGCCGGAAATTGAAAGTCCGCTTTTCTTCATATCATCTTTTACCTCGTCCCATAAAGCGGCTTGTTTGAGTGATCGCTCTACAATTTCATCCAATTTCTTAGTATCGCGAATTCCATAGATTTTAGGCCCGTAAGCTACATTTTCATATATAGATTTTGGAAATGGATTTGATTTCTGAAAAATCATTCCGATGCGTTTTCTTAATTCAAAAACATCTACCGAATTGGAATAGATATCAGTCCCCTCGTATAATACGCTCCCCTCAACGCGAGTGTTTTCTATAAGATCGTTCATACGATTTAGCGAGCGCAGAAAAGTAGATTTCCCGCATCCAGAAGGACCAATCAATGCTGTAACATGATTAGCGCGAATATCGAGAGAGATATTCTTAAGCGCTTGCTTAGCGCCATAGTAGAAATCCAAATTCTTTGTCTGTATGCAAAAATTATTTGTATCCATAAATTATTCTTTTGCTTTCTTTCGCATTCTATAACGAAGTATAACGGCTATAAAATTTAAACTGAAAGTGCAAACCAAAAGCGCCATAGTCGTTGCGTACTGAATTCCACGCGTCGCTTCAACATCATGCGATTGAGTTGCCATAATATATATATGATATCCCAATTCCATAAACTGATCCGAAAGGGAACTGGGTAGATGCGGTAAATAATAAGCCGCTCCTGTAAAAAGTATCGGTGCAACTTCGCCGGCGCCGCGGCTTATTGCAAGTATTCCGCCGGTCAAAACTCCGGTAAATGCATTTGGAATAACGATTTTATATAACGTTTGCCATTTAGTAGCGCCAAGCGCCAGACTTGCTTCGCGGAATTCGCGCGGAACTGTTCGTATTGCTTCCTCAACTGATACTATTACAACAGGTAAGGTTAGTAGCGCCATTGTCAAACTTGCCCAGAGTAATCCGGGTTGACCCCAGTGCAAATCACCGCCTAATGAGGCGTCCATTCCACGTCCTACAAACTGAATAAAAAATCCGAGACCAAATAATCCGAAAACAATAGCAGGAACTCCGGCAAGCGTGTTCACCGCAAATCTAATCATCTGAGCAAATCGGGATGTCGCTCTGGCGTATTCACTCAAATAAATAGCAGTAATCGTCCCGATTGGAACGCCTACTATCGTCATAATCATCACGCGAAAAAATGTACCCACTATCGCCGGATATATACCGCCAGAAGTCATTCCTTCGGTGGGGGCTTCGGTTAAAAATTGAAATGTAAAAGTTTTCATCCCGCCGGCTATTATATTTACCATCACTACAACAATAATTACAATTACAGATAACGACGCTATGGCGGTTGCAGTTACGATTAAATGTCCTATTAACTTCTTATACATATACTTACAATCCCTTGAATTTCTTCATTAGTTTTTTGCGGATATAAAGCTCGGCAAAAGCGTTTAGCGCAAAAGTAAATATGAATAAGAGCGAGCCAATCAAGAATAGAACATTGTAATGTGTGTCTCCAAAAATTACTTCAGCCATCTCGGCTCCAATTGTAGCCGACATTGTGCGCACCGGTTCGAAAGGATTAAGCGATGTAAGCGCTGCATTGCCCGTTACCATAAGTACGATCATAGTTTCGCCGAAAGCGCGGCCAATTCCGAGTAATATTGCCGCAAAAACTCCAGGCGTTGCCGCCGGCAATACAACGAATAATGCAGTTTGCCATGTCGTTGCGCCAAGGGCAAGACTCGCTTCAGAAAATGTTTTAGGCACCGAAACAAGTGCGTCTTCTGCGATTGTGTAAATTATAGGTATAACGCTTAATGAAAGCGCAACGCCGCCAATAAAAGCGTTCAATCTATAACCGTAACCGAATATATTTTGTGTCCAAGTAGCAAGTACAATTAAAGCAAAGAACCCGACTACGACAGAAGGGAAGCCGGCTAATAGTTCTATAGAAGGTTTGAGAATTTCCCTTGCCCATTTTGGAGCAAAGAAAGCCGTAAATAGCGCCGCAAGAATCGCGAGCGGGGCAGCCAATAATACGGCAATTAATGAAACTTTTAAACTTCCGACAAACAATGGAATTAAACCATATTTCGATTTTGTAGAAATCGGTATCCAATCAAGCCCGAGTAGATTTGATATAGTAACTTCGTGTTCACTTCCGCCTGATTCTAATTGTGAGCCCGCTGAAGGTTCATTAATAATTTTATCTTCTATATCTCCATACGTCTCTTGCTCTTCTATGATTGTATAGGTTTTACGCTCTGCTCCAATTGCAAAAACAGGCAAAGCTTCTCGGAATACAAAAACAAAAATTAAAATTATGAATGCAAACGAGATGAATGAAGTAGAAGTTATTATTTTCTCCGCAAAAAACTCGCTCCATCGGAATTTCTTTTGCAACGGTTTTAATTTATTTTTATTCGAATTTTTGAACATTAATCGGTTATAGTATTTTCTTAGTGAATCTTCGTGCAACTTCGTGTTCTTCGTGTATCTTCGTGTCCTTCGTGTTCTTCGTGTATCTTCGTGGACTTCGTGGATAAATATATAGGGAATACGTTACCGGAAAGTTATAAGAATGTTATGGAATTGTTAACAAAATAATAGCATACGAATTTTCTTCTTGTCTTTAAAGCAGAAGAAGTCCCAGCGCAAAAGTAGCACATCACACCGGGACTTCAAATTAGATAACTGGTTTTATCTAACCGGATAATATCCAACTTTCGACACGATCTCTTGTCCTTCAGCGCTAAGAATCCAATCAATGAATCCTTTTATTGCGCCGGTTGGTCGAGATTTCACGTACATATAAAGAAAGCGTGAGATAGGGTAATTTTTACTCTTTACATTTTCTTCAGTTGGCTCATATGCAATAGAATTTGCATCGCGTTTCACTTTGATTTCTCGAATTCCTTTTCCGTAAGCCGCGCCGCCATAACCTATACCGATTTTATCTTTTGCAACTGCATTGACTACAGAAGCGGTTCCCGGTAGACTTTGCATTGTTGCCGCATAATCTTCTCCATTTAAAACATTATCGCGGAAATATATATATGTGCCGGAGTTGTTTTCCCGTCCATACAATATTATCCGTTGATCAGCGCCGCCAATTTCTTTCCAGTTCGTTATTTTTCCAGTGAAAATATTTTTTATCTGGTCAAGCGATAGTTCTTGAATAGGGTTTGATTCGTTGACGTAAATTGATAACCCGTCTATTGCAGTCTTAATTTCAACACCCAATGTATTGTATCTTTGTTTTAGTTTTTCTCTTTCGCTCGGCTTCATTGAACGCGAAGCAATACATATATCTGTAGTTCCATTTATAAGAGCTGATATTCCCGTTCCTGATCCGCCTCCGGTTACTTGAATTACTATGCCCGGATTTTTCTGCATATATATCTCAGCCCAGCGTTGTGTCAATATAACCATAGTGTCTGAACCTTTTATCGTTATGGTCTCCTTCGGTTGGAAAAATCCGAATGCCATGACCGCTGTTAACATTGCTACTAATATTTTTTTCATCTTAAAACTCCTCTTTTTTAAATTT
>JBBIII010000127.1:1171-4848 GCA_037446575.1 Ignavibacteriales bacterium | reverse complement strand
CGTAAAAAAACCGCACTATTACTTAAACGCACTGATACTTCTTCAATTTCAGGTGTTTCCTTGTCGGCATCTTTGCAGGAATTTTTAACAAGATAAATTCCATCCGATTTTTTCTCAAATGCTAAATAAGAATAATCGAAACCCATCACAATTAAACCCGATTTTTCTCCACTGAGAGCAGGATTGAAATCTAATTTGGTTGTTACGGAAAACTTAGGAGCAGGAAATTTCTGCAACAGTAAATTCGGAATATCCCAAAAATTTTTAAATCCCTGTGGTTCAGAAACAGAATACAATCTTAGTGTCCCTTTTTTTTCAGTTAATGAATGCCAATGATCAGAATGATTTGCATGCCATTGCCATTGCAATCCAAGAGAAGTTGAATCAAATTCGTCATTCGTTTGCGGTACTTCGATCGGATAATTTTTGCCGACATTCGGTTTTTTCCAAGTTAGAACCGGTTCGCCTTTTCCATCTCCATCTATATCAATCCCCATAACGGGCCAATCATTCTTCCAGATCATTGGCTGTAGATGAACAATTCTTCCGTAAGCGTCTTTATCTTGAAAATGTATGAACCAATCCTCTCCTGTTTGTGTACTTACCCATGCTCCTTGATGCGGACCGTTAATTTTTGTTGTTCCTTGCTCAAGTACAATTTTATCTTCGTAGGGACCAAAAATATTTTTCGAGCGCAGAACAGTTTGCCAGCCCGGTTTTACACCGCCAGCAGGAGCAAAAATATAATAGTATTTATTTCGTTTATAGAATTTTGGACCTTCAATAGTCGGATGATTTTTTGTTCCATCAAAAACATTAACGCTATCATCAAGAATATTTTTGCCATCTCCGCTCATCCGTCGAACAGTTAAAATGCTGTTAAAGCCAGCTCTGCTTTTCGCCCAAGCGTGAACCAAATATACATTGCCATCATCATCCCATAGCGGACAGGGATCTATCCAGCCCTTTGCAGATTTTATTAGATGAAGCGGCTCCCATTTATCGGCAGGATTTTTGGTTTTCGACATAAAAATTCCTAAGTCCGGATCGCCATAATAAACATACACTTCGCCTTTATAGAAGCGAATACTTGGCGCCCAAACACCTTTTCCGTGCTGAGGTTTATCAAAAATCGGCGATGGAAGGTTCTGCGCAACGTGATTTATTATTTTCCAATTCACAAGATCTTTTGAATGCAATATTGGCAAAGCTGGCGTGCAATTGAAACTTGATGAAACCATATAATAATCATCGCCAATTTTAATTACGTCAGGGTCAGAATAATCAGCATAAATAATTGGATTCGAATAAGTTCCATCCTCATTGTCAGACCTCCAGACTAACTCGTAGTTATTGTTTCCACTGCTTAATTTATTTTGTGCAAACAATAATGAAACAAAAACTAAATTTGCTAATAATATTTTCATGTATCTTTAATACAAAAAAACTATTTTGCTCTCAAGCAAGTTTTACACAGTACTAAATTTGTTGGAAGCTTGATGGTTTGAGGAACAAATTTTTCTTTCTTACGAATGCTTTCTAATGTTAACTCGATTGCTTTTTTACCGAGTTCAGTTGTAGGTTGTTCTATATAACTCATTGGCGGAGAAAGAAACTGATTCAAGCCGCTTTTTCCGAACGAAATAATATCTACATCATCGGGAATTTTCATGCCTAACTCTGCGACCGCTCCATACATTCCTAATGCAACAGGATAAGTAACAGCAAAAATACAATCAGGCAGTTTGCCTGAATTATACATTTTCATAAATCCGTTATAACCATCTGCTTCACCGAAGCCGCCGTAGACGACATATTCTGAATTGATTTGAACACCATATTTCTTCATTGCAGACTCAAAACCTCTATAGCGTTCGCTTCCAATATTTGTGTGCAAATAACCGGCAATATGACCTATCTTTCGATATCCTACGCTTATCGCATGTTCTGTAGCAAGAAAGCCGCCCATATAGTCATCAACAATTACATGACTAAAGCCGTCTAAATTTACAACACGATCCATAAAAGTCAGGGGCACTCCCATATCTCTAATTCGCTTGAAAATTTCGTAATCTTTCGTTTGTTGAGTAACGGAAATTATTATAGCGTCAACGCGCATTGCTAATAATGTTTGAATATGCTTAATTTCCCGTTCTGCATTTTCTTGCGATACTGTTAATATAACTTCGTAGTTATTCTGAAAAGCTACATCGTAAATAGCTTCGATGACAGTTGAAAAGAAATAGTGAGCGATTTTTGGTATAACAACGCCAATAGTGCGAGTTTGCTTTGCCGATAAATTACGCGCCATATAATTTGGAACATAACCCCATTCTTTTGCAAGGGCATTAATTCTTTTTGAAAGCGCCGCAGAAATATCCGGGTGACCTCTCAATGCTTTTGATACAGTTACTTTAGTAACATTGAATTCTTTAGCTATATCGCTTAATGTAACTTGTGTGCGTCTTCGCATACTTTTTTCTTTCCCCTTTCTGAAATTATTTGTCACCTTTTGCGCCGCTTAAAAGCCATTGAAATAAATTTTTAGCGGCTTTAAAATTTTCATACTCGATTGGCAATCTTCGATGATCTATGTATTCGTTATATAACCAAGGATCTCCAACCGCAAACACCAAACCTTTACCAAATTTCACCGACGCCATAAGTACAATATCATTCTCAGCTAATATCGGTTCCGCAGGTTTTTGTAATTTTAAAGTACTTACTTCTTTCGTGAATATTTGCTTTACTCCTTTAAAAATTGAATGCTTGGGAAATTTATCAGTCTTGCCCATCTCGTATACGTTATTAACAACTTTATGATGACTGTCTTCATTGAAATGGATTCCAAAACGTTCCGCAAGTTTGTTGAAATGTTCAAACTCGGCATTCCCCTTATCGTTTGCCATTAAAACTAACACACCGCCAGACTCAACCCACGAGACAATAGCTTTACTTGCTTCATCCGAAATATAATTTGGATTTGCAGTTTCTTTAGGCGTATCGGGATCAACTATAATGTAAATACTATATCGTCTTAAGTTTGAGACAGTTGGAGAACACTGGAGCGTGTCGAGTTCTGCGCCAAGGTGATCTATAACTTGACCTAATTGAGAGAAACCGCCATTAGTTGTATCTTCCCATGTATAATGCCAACGTTCAAGCGTGCTATCCTTGCTGTCTTTTTTGATTCTCCACTCGTTATTAAAAAAATAATCGAGACATACAACTTTTCCAGTACCGACCAAATTTTTTGCATCGATATTAATAAGGTAATTTTGGAAAGGTAGTTTAAGTTCTTTAATCCCTTTAGCTACAAGCGATGCTATTTGAATAGCGCCATATCGAGTAAAGTGTGTATTATCTCGCTTTCCATTCCATAGACGGAAATCATTTGGTTTTACGCCAGCAAGATAAAGCTCTTTTGATTTTTCATCACCAAGTTTTATTAATAGATTTTTACTCTTCTCGAAAATATCTATTAAGGGCACATTTTCTTCTTTGGCGACTTCTTTCATTATATCAGGGTATTCACCATGAGTTCCAGCGTATTTCCCATCTTTAAAATCGCGCCTTGTTACGGGTGTTAACAATATCGGAATTGCTTTTTTTGCCCGCGACTCCCGAACAAATCGTACTAGGTTATCTCTGTAATCTGGACGTGGCGGCGCATAACG
>JBBIII010000127.1:0-1071 GCA_037446575.1 Ignavibacteriales bacterium | reverse complement strand
CCTTTAAAATCGTTAGTTCTTTTTTTCTCGCTCAGATAATATTCATAACTGCCATCGCGGTATGGATTACCGCCTAAACCAGAGACTGAAACCACATCATTCAAATTAACTAATCCTTTTTCGTCTATCGTAACAAAAGTATCTAATATGCTCTGAAAATTCTTCTTCGCTATTTTGAGATAAGACTTATTTAGATAACCTTTATTAGCGCCTTTTGCATAAGCGTAAGTAACCATACAAGAAACTGATGCTTCCAAATAGTTGCCTTCTCTACCGCCTTGATCAACAACCTGATACCATAAGCCGGTCTTAGCATCTCGAAATTTCAAAAGTGCATCGGAAAGTCGTTGTAATATTTTTATTAACTCTATACGTTTGGGATGTTTAGCGGGAAAATAATCTAAAGCATCAACAAGTCCCCAAATATACCAGCCCATTGCGCGTCCCCAGAAATTTGGAGATGTTCCGGTCTCTTTATTTGCCCATGGCATTTTTTTACTTTCATCCCAACCGTGGTAAAGTAATCCAGTTTTAGGATCTCGGGAATTTTTTTCCATCCATATAAACTGATTGGCTACATCATCCAAATCTTCGTGTTTATTGAACATAAGCGAGTATTCGGCATAAAAGGGACCACCCATATACAAACCATCAAGCCACATTTGAAATGGGTAAATTTTTTTGTGCCAGAAACCGCCTTCGTTAGTTCTTGGATGTTCTGCAAGTTGCTTTCGGAGTGTATCGGCGGCAAATTTGTATTTCTTTTCACCGGTTTTTTTATACAAAGCTAAAAGCTGTCTGCCGGTTGGAATATTGTCGATGTTGAAAGTAGTGAATTCATAAGTGCGTATCGAACCATCTTCTTTAATGAACTGATCAATATTCTTTTTTATGTATTCAAAATATTTCTTATTCCCCGTAGCTTCATAAACTTTCCAAACGCCTTGAAGGACTACGCCGCGTTCATAATCCCAGCGTTTGCTTTTTTCTACTCCTGCATACATAATAGTATCGGGATTACGCGCCATAAGAGATTCTGTAATTCTTATGTACCAAGATTTTTGTTTGGAA
>JBBIII010000126.1:0-4854 GCA_037446575.1 Ignavibacteriales bacterium | reverse complement strand
TCGAAATGCGAAGAGCTTGTTGTATCTTCAATTAATTTTCATAAATTGAAAAATTCGCTTATCAAACTGAGGTAAAGAACCATCTCGCGCACAAGCTTGCTGGTAGGCAGATAAAAATGCACGAGCGCCTCCCAATAATGTTTCCGTCAATGCGTGTCTTCCAAATTTTTTCTCGATCTCATACGCCATTCGCAAACCAGATGCAGAGCCATAATTTTCTTCAAAGGAACCGGAGAGATTAGCATCCATAATTAATTGTCGAGCGCGTTCTCGGGTTAATTGAGGAGAATATAATTCTAATAACGCTTTATTCAACTTTTCGATTGCCATGTTGGTAACGCTAAACCAACTTGCCGATGGCGTCTGTCCCCCCATTTGAGTTTCCATAGAAAGATAGTAAGCGAATCCTTCGTTTTGCACAAGATCCATCAGTTGCTCTGCCGCATTTCGCGGACGTGTTGATTCCGGAAGTGATTGTTGTAAAACTGATAGAGCCGCATGAAAACATTCGTGCGCTGTTACGCTTAGAACGTCAATAAATTGAGTTTGCAGGTCGCTCGATCTTTCGACCACACGCGCAAGATTAACAACAATTACGGGTTCACCTCTGCCTTCGCCGACAAATGTAGGCACATCGTAATTCCAGACGACATTGCGCACAAAAGCAGTTGCACGCTCATTACCGATAATAACAAAATAAACAGGAAAGCGTGTGGCAATTTTCGCCCGCTGTGGAAAAAAGGAAGAGACAGTCGCAACTATTCGGCGGTCTATTTGGCGGCGACGCATTTCCTGCACAAGCTTACGCAATTCAGGAATACGATTTTTACCGGGCGAAAATCCATAAACATCGCTTTCAAATCGCGGCAAATCACGCGCAAGCTCTATCTGGCGATAGAAATCGTCATCCGACTTTTCTGTGCGGGCAAGTAAAATACTTGTAGCTATTGCAAGTTGATTGCCCCGAAGTTTTGCAACTTGTTGCGGATTTGAGATGCGACGTTCAAAAAAATCCATTGTCAGTTCGGCTGATGCATAATCAACTCCAAGCGAAAAATCAAAATTTTGATTTAACTGAGCAGACAGTCTATAAATAGTAAGAATTGTCAGAATTATAAGATATTTCAACGCGCTGTTTCTCATAAACAAACGTTAAGGAAGTTTTTGCAGATTTTCGAATCTTATTTTCCATTTTCCGTTTTTTGGAAATCCTGGAAATTCAGAAGTGGAGCTATCCCATCCTGCCGCCATCATCGCAACCGCTGAAAGTAATGCGCCGTTTGCCGGAATATAGATTGGCAAGTCGTTAGTTTGCGCACAGTTTCCATTAATAGCATAATGATTATGAAGCGCCTCTTTTAATAAAATATTTACTGCTAACTCCGGCTCGCCAAGACGCGTTGCCGTCATTGCAATCATAGGGTAATCCCAGCCCCAAATTTTTTCGTTCCACTGCCAATCGACGACAACTTTGTGCAGTGTGCGTCTCATTATTGCAGTGTCAACATTTGCGCCGGGCAAAAATCCGTAAGCCATTAACATTGATGGATGATCTTGCCGATTTTCGACAGCCAAAAATGTTGTCGGCAGTGATTCGATTCCTACATATAATCCATCTTTAGTCGGAAGCGGCGCAAGCTTTTGAATTATATTATCCCACTCTTTGTCCCGATTTATATCAAGCCGTTCTAACCATTTTTGCGCAAGTTCAAGTCCATACCTCCAATAAGCAAGTTCAAAAGTCGGATTTTGCGTTGTTAAAGGATCGTATGTTTCTTGTGCATGCCAAAGCGGCGGACCTAAAATATAATTTGCCCTTACGCTGTCCCACGTAACCATCGAAGCCATACAAACAGCAGAACCAAGCACAATATTTTTCCACTTGCACAAAGTTTCTTTATTCGGTTTTGCTCTGTAAATTAATTCGGATAAATAAATTGGATGCGGTTGATTCCAGATAATAAACGGATTATTTCCGGGGCTTTCTCTTCCATCAACGCCAACCATTTTTGACCAGCGCGCGCCTTTAATGCCACGAACTGCGGCGATCTTTTTAGCGTTAGAAAGCTTGGTGTTGTACCATTCTAAATTTTTTTCCAAGAATTCAGTTCTGCCCCACAAAGCATAATGCGCAGTGTGCCACCAGATCATTTCAGTGTGATGCTTGCCGTACCAACTGCTGTGCATTAAACCGCTTTCTTGCGGCGGAAAATTTCCACAGCATTGAGCGCGCATTATGTATTGCGAAAGTATTATTCGCCTTTCAAGTTCATTGGCGCGCAAATCTTCACTTCCTGAAAAATCAATTGCGCCGCCGCTTTGCCAATATTTTTTCCATTCTATAATTGAAGCGTTCTTTGTTTTTTTATAATCGGGCAAGCGCATAATCATACTATTATCGAATCCAAATGTAAATCTCGTTATAGTGTCTTTATTGGATGGAACAAAAACGAATTTATGATCATCTATTTCATGGAACGAACCAGCGCCTTCCCATTTCAAAAAAACAAAATACTGTGTTGTATCAACTTCTCTCTTTAATGCTATCTCTCTGCTTTTACGATTAAGAATCTGAGTTTTATGCCTATCTTTATTGCCCCAGTCATAAGCAGGTTTATTCTTTAAATCCATTTTATATGTGTATGGAAAATCTATAACAATTTGAATTTGCTTAGATTGTATCAAATTTGATTTCACTTCAACGGCAATCAAATCTAACAAGGGGTGGCAAATTGTCGTTACGGAAACTTTTTGTCCTTCGATAGAATAATTGCTTGTAAGTATTCCTCTCCATAAATCGAGAGTTTGCGATATATCGCCTATTTCTTTGATTGATACAATTGAGCCATCCTTCTTTTTCAATTCAAAACCGATTTTCCCAAGCGGCATTCTGTGCGGATTTTGACGAAGCCATTGACCTGCAGGCGTTTGTTGTTCGGTTGGAAATAGAACTTTTTTTCCGTTGTATAAATATTCTTTAGACGCGTCTTTTAAAGTATAATTGTTGAGATTGGGAAAAGAATGCCAGCACCAATCGGAAAGCGTCTCAATTGGAGTTCCATTTTCGTAGTAATAATCATAAAAAGTTTGCAGTCCGGTTATATCGGCTGTGAACGCAAAACTGCCGTTACCGACAGTAAATGGAGAAGCAGCGTCTACTGATTTAAGACTTGGGTTATGGCGTGTAACTAACCTGTAACGATCAATAGGTTCGCGCAATCTATTTTTTATATTTTGAGTAAATGCGGATGCAAAGACAATAAAACTTATGAATATTTGAAGATAAAGATTTTTCGTCATGATGATTATTTTAATATCTAAATTATTTTTTATAATAGGAAAACATTCTTCGTTAATCCTCATTCAACAACCAATTACTTGCTTGATGTAATTTTATTTTCTTCGGAACTTCAAGAAGCAAATTTGGTTTTAAGAGGATTAAATGAGCTGAGGCGTATTTGTGCTCAGATAAACCGTCAAGCAAACTATCTATCTCGCGTTTTTGCGCAACCGGATCATCCAAATCGGCGCATACTTGAATTAGCTCAAAATGTCCGTCAGGAAATCTAACGAGAAAATCTATTTCTGTTCCTGTCGAATTCCGTATGTATGCAATTTCTCCTCCGCGTCTTTCTAATTCTATCATCACACTCGTTTCTAACGCATGTCCTAAATTCGCTCTATCAGAAAAAGCAAACAGATTGATAAACCCCATATCAATAGGATAAACCTTTCGCGGATTAACCATTCTCCTGCGTTCGGAGCCGCCAGCCAACGAGATTGTTCTTATCAAAAACGCATCATCCAAATAACTTAGGTATTCATGAAGCGTATCTTTTGCAATTGGAATTCCCTGCGAACGAAGATCGTTATAAAACTTATTTATACTAAACAAACCTGCCGCATTCGAAAGGAATTGACGTACCATCCATCGTAACGCAATTGGGTGCGTAACTTGATGACGTTCGATTACGTCTCTCAATAATACAGTATCAATATAACCTTTAAGAAGTTCATATTTATCACGCCTGCTTGCTCCTATCGTTTCGGGAAATCCGCCATGTAATAAATATTCATTCAAATCTTTTTCTAATCTTGATCTCTCGCTTTTCTTAAGATGTTTAATTTCTTTTTCAGGTTCTCTTCCCAGATGGCGCAGATATTCACGAAAGCTAAATGGATGTATAGGAACTTCCATCGCCCTTCCGCGCATACTTGTTGCAACCTCGCGTGAGAGCAATTTTGCCGAGGAACCAGAAATAAACAACTCGATTTTTTCTGTGTCTAATACGCGCCGGGCAAATGTTTCCCAGCCGGGAACGACTTGGATTTCATCAAAAATGAAAACTACATTGTTCTTATCCCTCATTTCAGGATAAAGAGTATAGTATTCTTCTACAAGCAATTGTAAATCTGTATTTTTTATTCCAGCTAAACGTTCATCTTCGAAACTGAAATACAATAAATTTTCTCTTCTTGCTTTTTGTTTCAGCTTTTCTAAAATAACCTGCCAGAGATATGTTGATTTCCCTGAACGCCTTATGCCTATAACTGCCTTGACCTTTCCTTTAATATTCGGCAGACGCACATCTCGCAACGTAAATTGAGGCGCTGATGCCGTAATAGAATCAACAATTTTATTTCTTATTATTTCTCTCATTTTAGTTATCCTTATTTTAAGGACATATTATAAACTTTTTATCCTTATTTCAAGGATAAAACATGAAATAAGAAGAAAGCGTATTTAGCGGAATATTGCCGACTTACTTCTATAAGATTATGAAATGTTACTGACTCGAAATGATAGCTATATAAAAGTTTCTATTTATATACACTAACTCGGAAATCTTAGCA
>JBBIII010000125.1:0-4954 GCA_037446575.1 Ignavibacteriales bacterium | reverse complement strand
TGTCAATTACAGCGTTTTCGATGGTATTCGATAATCCCCAGCCAATTCCGCCGCCCGAGCCGGCTTCGATGAAACCATCCTGCGGGCGGGTATAAAATGCATATTTATCGTGAATAAACTCCGGATGTAAAACCACATTTCGTTGTTGGGGCGATTTTGTAATTAAATCAGGTAGACGCTGCCAGGTTTTTAAATCCTTAGTGCGCACTATTCCGCATTGCGCTGTTGCAGATGAAGTATCTGTTCGCAGAACGTTTGTATCTTTTCTTTCTGTGCAGAATAATCCGTAAATCCAGCCATCTTCGTGTTTTACCAATCTCATATCATAGACATTGATATCGGGGTTAGAAGTTTCGGGTAATTGGATTGGATAATCCCAAAATCGGAAATTGTCAATTCCATTTGATGATTCGGCGATAGCGAAGAACGATTTTCTATCCACCCCCTCAACGCGAACAGCCAATATAATTTTTCCATCAAGTTCAATGGCTCCTGAATTGAAGGTTGCATTTATTCCGATTCTCTCCATCAAAAACGGATTGGTTTTATAATTTAGGTCATAGCGCCAGAAAATTGGCGTATGCTCAGCGGTAATAACGGGATAAATGTATCGTTGAAACACACCATTATACTTTTCAGCTTTACAGTTATTTCTTGTAATTAAAGCTTCGTACTGGGTTAAAAGGTTTTTAAGTTTGATATTAAATTCATTTTCTGTCATAATAACCTTCTAAAAAAATATTTCACTGAGTTACACGGAGAAAATAATGAGTTACACCGAGATATTTAATTGGTTGTTCTGTTAAATTCTTTAATCCTTATATCAAAATCTGCCGGCATAGTTTCTGCGCTTAGCGTATCTAATTTATTCCACCAAGTAATTTTTAAAATTATTGATGTTGTAAGAGCAATTGCTGCCGTAATTATCAGATATGTTATTTCTTGTATAACCAAGTATATCGGCAATGCGACAAGAGAAGTTTGCCAAATAATTCCGATTACAACGTTGAAAGAATCTCGTTTGAAGTTTCTATTTGGCTGGAAATCCGGATAATACATTTGAACTTTTTTTAGAATTGGTTTCCATAATCCCCAGGGGCGAACTTGCATATAGAATTTCATTAGAACCTCATCGGGTTCTTTTTCTGTTAAGAGACTTCCGGTAATGCAGCCCAATAAAGAAACTCCAAGTATGTACGGAAATGCGGAAAGAGCGGGCACAGTTGGAAAAAGAATTGGAATAATTAACGCCGCTCCGATTCCTGCTACCATTCCCCAAAAATATCCATAACCATTTAATCGCCACCAGTACCATTTAAGAACATTAGCCGCTGTATAACCACCCCAGAGTGCGTTCACTATCCAAAGCGTAATCTGATTGATAGATTCGACTATAAATCCAAAAATAAATCCTACAATGACGAACGATATAGACACTATGTAACTTAAGCGCACATATTTTTTTGGCTCAGCGTTTGGATTTATGAACCGTTTGTAAATATCGTTGACAACGTAAGCCGGAGCCGCGTTTAATGTGGCGGCATAAGTTGACATAAAAGCGGCGAGCAGTCCGGCAAGTAACAAACCGATCCAACCAACGGGAATAAAATTTTTAAGCGCATAAGGCAACACCATTTCAAAATCTATATCTGCGCCCATTGCACGTAACTGAGGACTGAAATAGACAAGAGCTAGAATTGTCAAACCTGATATCATCATAAATCTTGGTACAAATAATACAACCGAAACAAACCAGCTCATTTTTGCCGCTTCTTTTGGAGAACGTGTTGCAAGAATTCTTTGCATATCATAATTTGGCGCAGGACCAGCGGCGCTGACAAGAAATCCTTTAAATAGCACCATCATAAAAAATATTCCAAACAAGCTATAACCGTCGCTCAGAATTTTATTATTCACTTCGTCTATCAATCCCGTCCAATTCAAGTCGAGCGACCAACCAAAGAAAATATCTTTCCAGCCGGCGGGAACGACAGCGTTGAGCGTTTCCGGCGAAACCGCCATTATCGCAATTATACCAATTGCAATCGATGCTATCGTCATCACTAAAAATTGAACGAACTCTGTTATTACAACGCTAAACATTCCCCCTTTAATTGCATAAATTGCGGTAAGACTCATTAAAATTACAGCGTAAGTGTCAGGGGATAAATCCCATGGCAAAAAGATTTTTGCAAATTTCCCGATTCCTTTAAAATCGTATGCAATAAATCCGATTACACTGACTAAAGCAAAAATGACAACAATGATATGCGCTAATCTTGCTCCTTTGCCGCTTCCGAATCTTGTTTCTATCCACTGTGCGCCAGTCATTACTTTAGATTTACGCAGCCAGATTGCTAAGAACACCATTAAAAAAACCTGATTAAAAACCGGCCATACCCATGGAATCCAAACACTCTTTAATCCATAAACAAATAAAATGTAGACGAGCCACATAGTACCAGTAATATCGAACATACCGGATGCGTTTGATACGCCAAGCATCCACCAAGGTAATTTGTTGCCGCCGAGAAAGTATGAGTTTATATCCTTTATAGCGTGTTTGGAAACGAGTATTCCAAGCGTAACTACTACTGCAAAATATCCTATTATTATCGCTATATCTATCGGATGAATAAGCATAAGTTTTTGTTCTTTCTTCTATATTTTTGTCTTGAATTTATTAATTACGGCATGAATAATGCCAAAAAACTTAACCTTTATATTTATTTACTTTTAATATTTTCCAAATTTGAATGTATCATTATAATAAAAGATGTATAAAATTAATAATTAGAATTACATAAATTTTAATTAAAGTTTTAAAAATAGATGCTAAATACCACAGCTTTGATTATATTTTGATGGCAAGATATTTGAGAAATATGTGTAGATTAGAATCAGAAAGGTTAAAAGATGAAACTGAGAAACAAATTTAATTTTTTTGTAATAATTTTCATAACTAATATTTTTTCTATTATGATCATATCTGCTCAAACACCTGTTTTCAGATTAGCTTCATTGTATCAGGATAATATGGTTCTTCAACAATTAGAGAATACGCCAATTTGGGGGAGGGGAATGCCAAATACAGAAATAGTAATTAAAACATCGTGGGGAAAAATTTATTCGACTAAAGTTGCACAAGATGGAAATTGGAAAACAAAGTTGCAGACGCCAAAAGCAGGCGGTCCTTATCAAATTTCTATCAGGCATGGAGACGATTTGCAGATTATTAAGAATGTATTGGTTGGTGAAGTATGGTTGTGTTCAGGGCAATCAAATATGGAAATGCCGCTTGAAGGTTGGCCCCCATCCGATACAATTAAGAATAGCGCAATGGAAATTGATAATGCATTATATCCGGCGATAAGGATGTTCACCGTAATGCGCGCATTTGAACCGACACCGATGGAATATTGTGTTGGTAATTGGGTAGAATGTTCGCCGGCAGACGCTCGAACTTTTAGCGCAACAGCATTTTATTTTGGAAAAATGTTGCATAAGGAACTAAATGTTCCAATCGGATTAATTAACTCGAGTTATGGAGGAACATTTGTAGAAGCATGGATGGATAAAAATTCAATCACTGCTTTTGAAGAATACGTAAACACACTAAAGATGCTCGATGAAAACCGCGATAAATTCCAGTCGTTAGTTGATTGGATAGTTAAGCACCCGGCGATTCCATTAACAGAACAGGATCCGTTGAAACGGTATGTTGGATTGAATTTTAGCGATTCTAAATGTTCAGAAAAAAAATTCGATGATAGCAAATGGCATGAAATGAAGTTGCCGACATTATGGGAACGCACTGAGCTTGGTAATTTTGACGGCGCTGTTTGGTTCCGGAAACTTGTAAATCTTCCTGCTAATTGGAAAAGTAAGGAACTAACCTTATGCCTTGGTCCTATTGATGATATAGATGAAACATACGTGAATGGGCGAAAAGTTGGCGAGCATCCAAGCGATGGATTTTGGAGTGTGGATCGGGTTTATAAAATTCCGGGTTCACTTGTTACTGATTCATTAATACAGATTGCTGTACGAGTGATAGACATGCGCGGCGGCGGCGGACTTTACGGCAGGAATACAAAAATGGTTTTGATGTTGGATTCTTCAAACGCAATTTCTCTTGAAACAAATTGGAAATATTTGCCGGTTGCGGAATTCAGATCGAACACGTTCTATGTTTATGGCGGGGAGGCAAATGAATATGCCAATCGTCCAAAATTTCCTATCAATCTTTCGCAGGATACTCCTACGTCATTATTCAACGGGATGATTAATCCGCTAATTCCATTTACAATTAAAGGAGTAATTTGGTA
The DNA here is from genome assembly GCA_037446575.1 of Ignavibacteriales bacterium. Classification (GTDB taxonomy): domain Bacteria; phylum Bacteroidota; class Ignavibacteria; order UBA10030; family UBA10030; genus JBBIII01. Next base: position 626 of record JBBIII010000125.1, on the reverse strand, counting down.
TCAAGGGGAAAATAACGTGTCAAATCCGAAACTTTATACAAAATTATTTTCTTCATTGATAGTTGGTTGGAGAAATAAGTTTGAGTGCGGCGAGTTTCCTTTTTACTATGCACAAATCGCTCCTTACAATTATGGCATTCATTCGAAATCGCAACTTCTACGTGAAGCGCAACTAAAAGCGATGGCGGTAAAGAATAGTGGTATGGCTGTTACGCTCGATATTGGCGACCCGAAAAATATTCATCCGGCAGATAAAGAAAATGTAGGAAAGCGTCTGGCAAACTGGGCGTTGACGAGAACATACGGAAAGAAAATTGCATATTCGGGCCCAATTTATAAGTCAATGAAAGCCGCAAAAGAAAAGATAATTCTCGCATTTGATTATGCGGATAAAGGTTTAATTATTAAAGAGAGAAATAATGAAAATAATTTTCAGATTGCCGGCGAGGATAAAGTATTCAAAAAGGCGCTTGTAAAAGTTGACGGCAATAAGCTTATAGTCTCGAATCCCAAAATTGCAAAACCTGTTGCTGTGCGTTATTGCTGGAGCAATACTGACGAAGGAACGCTTTTTAACAAAGAAGGGTTACCTGCGTCTTCTTTTAGAACGGATGATTGGGAAGAAT
>JBBIII010000124.1:0-4972 GCA_037446575.1 Ignavibacteriales bacterium | reverse complement strand
AGTAAATTTTGGATTTTATCTGTTGTTCTAAATAGAAAGAATTAAGAGAAGAGAAAATAGATTTAAGTTTTCTTTTAGAATTCAGAGACATCTTCAGCCAGAGTTACACGTTGGAACGGAGTTAGAGGGGAGTCATAGGTTTTGATAATTTTAGAACCAAGTCTTTCTTTACGAATAAGCTTAGTAGAAGTAAGGAAGAAATTGACAAAGAGCCGCCAATGAGATTGGTAGAGTTCAATGAGTTGTAGAGCTAAAGATTCTTAAGCAAGTCTTTGGCAGCCGATAAATTGTCTTATAATTTTTTTTGTCTCTTTGTGTTACTTAAATTATGACTCAACGACTCTTTTGCAATACCCCCAAAGTTACATTCTTTTTGAGACAAAGCGAGTAATCTAATTCCTAAAAATTAATTTGACAATATGAAATAGGTTTTCTAATTTAATATAGCGTCGCTCCCACCCAAATGGCGACGCTTAGTTAACCTCCCTATGTCCCCGACATCTGGTAGTGTGTCGGGGATTTTTTTATTCACCCAAAAAAAATCTTGCTGTTCTGGTTAAACTCTTATATCTTGAATTAAAATATCTTAAATTCAGTATTATAAAGAAGAGTAAAAAACCAAATATTAATAAATGTATCGAGGATAATAACATGTTACTTCATCATCATTTCGTCCAAATGGCAAAAAAATTTGATACTAAGTTGGCTTTTGTAGATCGAGCAACCGATAGGAGAGTAACTTATGGAAGAGCGCTTATTGCTTCATTGATCTTAGCTGATAAATTTAAAAAGTACGATGAAGGATTTATCGGGGTTATGGTGCCCACATCGGCCGGGTGCGCTCTGACGATTCTTGGAGCGTTGATGAGCGGCAGGACACCAGTAATGATAAATTATTCTACAGGCGCGGCGCAAAATTGTGAATATGCTCAAAAAAAATGTGCTTTCAAGACAATAATTACTTCGAAGGCATTGTGCGAGAAAATCAATTGCCCACGTGTTCCAGGAATGGTTTTTCTTGAAGATCTAATGGCAGAAGTGTCAACGCTCGATAAAATTAAAGCCGCTATAAAAGCAAAACTACCGATTGAGCGTTTGCTGAAAAAAATTCATTCGGGCAGTGAAGATGATAATATTGTAATCCTCTTTACAAGTGGAAGCGAGAAAGAACCGAAGGCGGTTCAATTAACTCATAAAAATATATCTGCAAATCTCATTGGGCTTTCACAAGTATTTGAATTTTCAAATGATGATATTTTTCTTGCGAACTTACCATTCTTCCACGTATTCGGATTGACAGCAAATTTATGGTTGCCACTTTATTACGGCATGACGATTGTTACTTATGCTAATCCGCTCGATTTCAAAAATATTTGTCAAATCATTAAGGAAGAAAAAACTACTTTTGTTGTAGGCACGCCAATCTTTATGTGGGGATATTTGAGAAATTCACAACCGGGAGATTTTGCGAGTTGCCGAATTATGTTAACAGGCGCAGATAAAACTCCTGATTCGTTACGTGAAGAATTTATCCATAAGCATAATATTACGCTTCTTGAAGGTTATGGATGTACAGAAACAAGTCCGGTCATTAGTCTCAATGTACCTCAGGCAAATCGTCCAGGCAGTGTTGGAAGACCTTTACCCAATGTCAAAGTGCGTGTAGAAAATTATGAGACTGGTGAAGAATGCGGAGTTGGTGAAATCGGTAAGATATTAGTAAAAGGTGACAATGTGATGAAGGGGTACTTTGACGATTTTGAAGCCACAACTTTAAGTATTCGTCATGGTTGGTATGATACAGGTGATATGGGTTACCATGACGAAGAAGGATATTTATGGCATGTAGGCAGATTAAAACGATTTATGAAAATTGGCGGTGAAATGGTTTCGCTGATACGTGTTGAAAATGTATTAGAAAAATTATTGCCAGAAGGAGTAACATGTTGCGTTGTAGAAGTGCCTGATGCTGTAAGAGGCGCTAAGATTGTTGCCGCAGTAACCCGGAAGTTAGATGAAAAAGTAGTTTTGAAAAAGATGTCGGAGGAATTACCAAACATTGCTTTGCCTAAACATTTTGTTGTAATTGATGAGCTGCCAAAGATGGGTAGCGGAAAGATTGATTTTAGGCGCATTACAGATATGGTGCGGGATATGGTGCAACAAAAATAGAATTTAAATCCAATTATAGGTTAATAATCATTAACCAATGTAGGGGCGATTCATGAATCGCCCCTAATAGCTAGCATAAATCCTGCAATTAACGTATGGCAGATGTGAGTTTACGACTACCGGGGAAATCTTTTTAAAAATTTTCCTTGCCCGGCAGAGGTATGAAATATTCCATTTTCCACAATAATTTTTCCACGCGAGATTACTGTCTCTGCTTGTCCTTGTATTTCCCAACCTTCATAAAGTGAATGGTCAACTTGCATATGATGTGTTGATGCGGAAATCGTGCGCTTTGTTTCTGGATTCCAAATCACAATATCTGCATCGGAACCGACATTGAGAGAACCTTTACGCGGATACAGTCCGAATAATTTTGCGGGATTTGTAGAGCATAATTCTACCCAGCGATTTAGTGAAATACGTTTCTGCAATACACAGAAATGATAGATCAACTCAAGCCGGTGCTCGATACCCGGTGTGCCATTAGGGATTGCAGTGAAATTGTTTTGTGCCGCTTCTTTTTTTGTAGTCAGATTAAATGGACAGTGATCTGTAGAAACGACCTGCAATGTGTTATCGTTCAATGCTTGCCATAACAATTCTTGATTCGCTTTATCGCGAGGCGGAGGCGTAAAAATATATTTCAAATCGGTAATCTCATCTTTTCCAAAATCATCTAATGAAGTGAATAAATATTGTGGGCAGGTTTCGGCATAAACTTTATAACCTTCAGCTTGCGCTTGTTTTATTATTTCTATAGAATCAGAGCATGATATGTGCACAAAGTACACTGGTGCGCTTGCCTTTTTAGCTAAATTAATTACCCGCTTGACTGCTCGTGCTTCCGAAGTCGTCGACCTGCTATAAGCATGATACTTTGGTTCTATTTTCCCATCAGCTAAAAGCTGTTTAACACTTGCATCAATCATCGAAGCATCTTCGGCATGTGTTATTACTAAACCGCCATTTCGTTTTGTCTGCCGTAGCACGTTAAAAATCGTTTCATCATCAGCCATTAAACGATTCGGATATGCAGTGAATAATTTAAATGTAGTTATACCTGCAGTCAACATTTCGTCTGTCTCTTCCAACCGATCATCAGGCAGATTCACAATGACCATATGTAAACCGTAATCAACTACAGATTTCTTCGCATCCACTAATCGCTTCTCGAAAGCATCTCTAAGTGATTCTCCTTTTTCCGGCTGTGCAAAATCAATAATTGTTGTTGTCCCGCCAAAAGCCGCGGCGCGTGTGCCAGAATAGAAGTCATCTGCTGTTATGTTAGAGCCGACTTTTAAATTCAGATGTGTATGGACGTCAATTCCACCGGGTATTATCAATTTTCCAGTTGCATCAATAATTTTATCAGCTGATTCCGGTGTTTTACCGATTGAAGATATTATTCCATTGCTTACAAAAATATTTCCAACAAATGAATTATCTTCTGTAATAATTAATCCGTTTTTAACTAATAAGTTCATTCTGTCTATACTTTAAGAGAAATCGTAATGAAACGCAAGCTGTAAAATTTCATATTGCCATTTGAATGAAAGAAGTGTATCATATTTTCCCATGCGATTTAAAAGCGTGTTGGTTATATGAAAATAGCACAATTAAAATTTTTAACCGGGCTGAAATGCCTGAAATGTAATAAAGAAATTGCTTACGGAAACGTCTTTACATGTCCCGAATGCGGCGACGATGGGATTTTAGATGTTCAATATGATTATGATAGAATTCTCAATCTTCAATCTGCAATCTTAAATCGTCAATTTAATATTTGGCGATATAGAGAACTTCTTCCGATAAACCCAGATGCTGAACTTCCTCATCTACAAATTGGTTGGACACCAGTTTATAATGTTTCCCGCCTTGCGAAAGCAATTGGTATTTCAAATTTATTTTTAAAAGATGATGGACGAAATCCGACTAACTCTTTTAAAGATCGTGCAAGCGCAATTGGTGTGTTGAAGGCAATTGAATTCGGATTTGATACAATTGCATGTGCTTCAACCGGTAATGCGGCATCTTCGCTTGCAGGACTTTCTGCGGCAACCGGATTAAAGAGCTTTATATTTGTTCCGCAACGCGCCCCTGAACCGAAGATTACACAACTTTTAATCTTTGGCGCAACAGTAATTCGTGTGTTAGGAACTTACGAACAGGCATTTGATCTATGCAAAGAAGCATGTGCAAAATTTGGCTGGTATAATCGCAACAGCGGAACAAATCCATTTTTAGTGGAAGGGAAGAAAACTGCCGGACTCGAAATTGGCGAACAGTTCGGCGCTTCAATTCCTGATTGGGTTGTGGTATCTGTCGGAGATGGGTGTACGGTTGGCGGCATCGGCAAAGGGTTACAAGAAATGAAACGATTCGGATTCATTCCGCGGGTTCCAAAAATTCTTGGCGTTCAGGCGGAAGGAGCAAAGCCAATGTTGAATGCTTTCTTTTCTGGCAATGAGTTAATTCCAACCGGAACAGATACAATTGCCGATAGCATTGCAGTCGGGACTCCACGCAACTGGCGGCGTGCAATAAAGCAAATCAAAGCATCCAACGGAACGATGATCGCAGTGAGCGATGATGAAATATTAGAAGCGATGCGAATGACAGCGCGACTTGGCGCTGTTTTTGGTGAACCAGCCGGCGTTGCTGGAGTTGCTGGATTAAAAAAGGCAGTTACTCAGGGGATAATCAAACATAATGAATCAGCCGTTGCGATTATAACAGGGAATGGATTGAAAGATATTGCATCCGCAAAAAAAGCAGTTGGAAGAACGATTGATATTGAACC
>JBBIII010000123.1:0-5009 GCA_037446575.1 Ignavibacteriales bacterium | reverse complement strand
AGTTAGTATAATTTCTTTGACAAATTAAGCAATAAAAGTTTAAATTATAATAACTTTTTCTAAATGCTTTTGCTCTCATATATGTAGTCTATAAATATCTTCTTAATTACTCCTTTTTACAAAAATATGATGAGCAGTGAAATAGTTTTATTGTCATTTTTCCTTGTTGAACGTTTAGTTCACCAAATTTTATAAATCTGATGCTGGAAGAAAAGCAAATTTGTTATTCAACTTACCGTTAATAACTATGTTTCTTTGCTAAATGCAAAAAGCGGTTGATTTTACTTTTTAAAGTTCTTCGCTATTCTCATACCATTTTTATTGATACACAATGTAAAAAGTTGTATGTTATTTTTAAATAATTAATAATTCTATTCATATCTTTAATAACAAGGAGGAAATATGTTATTTTTACTTAGCATAGTAATAATAATTGGTGCATTATCTGTTTGGATTAACGCAAGAAAAAAAGTACGAGAAGAACACAATATGGTGTTCAAAACAACTGCACAATTTGCAGGTACAACAGCTATAGCTTTCGCCTTAATTGCGATAACGCAATGTTTTACTCAAATTCCAGCCGGTCATGTTGGAGTTGTGGATTTCTTCGGAGTTGTTTCCGATAAAACTTTACCATCGGGAATACAACCAGTAAATCCGCTTGCTAAGGTTGTAAAGTTCTCAACACAAACAAAAGAGCACAAAGAACTAATGCAAGTTTTATCTCGCGAAGGTCTAACGATTGGATTAGAAATAAGTGTTTTGTACAGACTTAATCCCGATTCAGCCGCACAAGTGTATAAGACAATACTTGGCGGAGATTACGAAGGGATAGTATTAATACCTCAATTTCGTTCTATAAGCCGCGCGGTTACAGCGAGCTTTCAGGCAAGCGCGCTTTATTCTACAGAACGTGAACGTCTTGGAATAGGTATACAAGATGAACTTGCAAAAACAATTGCAAGTCGAGGTATTATTGTAGAATCAACGCCTTTAAGAAATGTATCTCTTCCACCGCAGTTGACTGAAGCAATCGAACAAAAACAACGCGCAGATCAGGAAAGCCAGCGTATGCAATTCATACTCGCAAAGGAAAAACAAGAAGCAGACCGCAAAAGAATTGAAGCACAAGGAATTTCCGATTTCCAAAATATTGTTGCACGCGGCATCAGCGAACAATTATTGCGCTGGAAAGGCATTGAAGCGACTGAAAAAATCGCTCAATCACAAAACTCTAAAGTAATAGTAATTGGAGCGGGTAAAGACGGGCTACCGTTGATTTTAGACACGAAGTAAATTTTACTCAGCCGATTCTTTAGTTACAAAATGTTGTTTATTTTTGCCACGGCTTTAAAGTCGTGGCAAAATTTTTTATTTTTTCCTAAACTCAATAAGCAATAAATAAAAGGTTCTTGCGAAATGCTCCTTAATGCTGCATTTGATAACGAGAAATATCTTGCGCTTCAAACCGAATCAATACTCGATAGAGTAAAACGTTTCGATAATAAACTTTATTTAGAATTCGGCGGCAAATTAATGTTTGATTATCATGCCGCACGCATTTTACCCGGCTATGACTCAAATGTGAAAATGCGACTGCTTCAACAACTTCGCGATCAATCTGAAGTAATCTTGTGTATATATGCGGGCGATATTGAACGAAGAAAAGTTCGCGCTGATTTCGGCATTACTTATGACGCCGACGCGCTTAAACTTATTGACGATTTGCAAGAATGGAATATAAATGTTACAGCCATTGTTATCACTCGATTTGACAATCAACCGTCTGTTGTTTCATTCAAGAATAAATTAGAAAGGCGCGGACTTAGCGTATATACGCATAAACCCACAAAAGGATACCCTATTGATGTTGATATAATTGTAAGCGATGATGGTTATGGCGCAAATCGGTATATTGAAACTACAAAACCAATTGTTATTGTTACCGGACCTGGTCCCAATAGCGGTAAGCTTGCCACTTGTCTTTCTCAATTTTACCACGAATACAAACGCGGTGTACGTGCCGGTTATGCCAAGTTCGAAACCTTTCCTATTTGGAACCTTCCAATAAAACATCCTGTAAATGTAGCTTATGAGGCGGCTACCGCTGATATCCGCGACTTTAATATGATTGATTCGTTTCATCTCGAAGCATACAATGAGAAATCCGTTAATTACAATCGAGATATTGAGGCGTTTCCTCTTTTAAAAAGAATTATCGAAAAAATTACAGGAGCTTCTTCCTTCTATAAATCTCCTACAGATATGGGGGTGAACAGAGCCGGCTACGGAATAGTAAATGATGAAATTGTTCAAGAAGCCGCAAAGCAAGAAATTATTCGACGCTTTTTTAGATATTCTTGCGAATATGTTGTCGGCTTTACAGAAAAAGAGACTGTCCAACGCGTTGAATTGTTAATGGACGAACTCGGACTGAAACCAGACGACCGAAAAGTAGCACGCTATGCTCATGAAACAGCGGCAACCGCTGAAAAACGGGGAAAAGGAAACGAAGGAATTTATTGCGGCGCTGCAATAGAATTACACGATGGACGGATTGTTACAGGCACTAATTCTCCGCTTATGCACGCCGCCTCTGCAATGATCATAAACGCTGTAAAACAATTAGCCGGAATTCCAGATACTATGCACCTTCTTCCTCCAAGTATTATAGAATCTCTCGCGCGTTTTAAAAAAGATGTAATTAAAAAGAAAATGCTGAGTTTAGATTTAGAAGAAACATTAATTGCTTTAAGTATAAGTACATCTGTAAATCCTGCCGCTCAAGCAGTAATAGAAAAACTTAAAGAACTCCGCAATTGCGAAGTTCATATGACACACATTCCAACGCCCGGCGATGAAGCCGGGTTGCGCAAACTTGGCGTTAACCTGACAACCGATCCGGATTTTTCTACAAATAGATTATTTATTGGTTAATATTTCCTAACTAATAATAAACAACAAATGCAAAAGATTAGCTTTTTATTATTTACTGTTATCTCGTTCTTCTTTTTATGCCAAACAACTGACAGCCAACAAGTCTATCAGCATGATCAAATTCTTCCTCCTGATCCGAAAATCACTATTGGCAAACTTGAAAACGGATTGACTTATTACATTCGAGAAAATAAAAAACCAGAAAAGCGAGCTGAATTGCGTCTCGTTGTCAAAGCTGGTTCAGTTCTCGAAGACAACGACCAACAAGGTCTGGCCCATTTTCTTGAGCATATGGCTTTTAATGGCACAAAAAGTTTTCCAAAACATGAAATAATTAATTATCTCGAAAAATGCGGAATCAGGTTTGGACCAGATTTAAACGCCTATACAAGCTTTGATGAAACTGTCTACATGCTTCAAGTTCCAACCGATTCAATAGAAATAATGAAAAAGGGATTTAAAATTTTAAAAGAATGGGCGCAAGATATTTCTTTCGAAACCGATGAAATAGAAAAAGAACGAGGCGTAGTTATAGAAGAATGGCGCTTACAACGAGGCGCAAATTACCGTGTTGCCATGAAGCATATTCCCTTTGAACTCTATAAATCAAAATATGCAGATAGAATTACAATCGGGAAAAAAGAGGTGTTGGATTCTTTTTCCCGCGAAACACTTGTAAGATTTTATAAAGATTGGTATCGCCCAAACTTGATAGCTGTTTTGGCTGTTGGCGATTTTGACAAAAAGGAAATCGAAAATATTATTAAAGAATATTTCGGCAGACTTGCCAATCCTCCTAATCAAAGAGAACGTATTCAATACGATGTTCCCGATCATTCAGAGACATTGGTTTCAATTGTTACAGACCCAGAATTGACGCGCAGTTCTGTAGAAATTTCTTTTAAACGCAACGATAAAGAAGCAAAAACCGCTGGCGAATATAGAAACCACATTTTACAAAATCTTTACATCTCAATGTTAAACGCTCGCTTTAGCGAGATGCTTCAGCAAGCTAATCCCCCGTTTTTGTATGCGTATGCAAGCGATGGCAGAATGGTTGCCAATAAGTACATATTTTCTGTTGGCGCTGGAGTAAAAGAAAATGCAATACTAAGCGGTTTTGAAGCGGCTTTATCGGAAATTTTCCGCGTTAGGCAATATGGTTTTACGGCAACAGAATTAGAGCGAGTTAAAGAACAAAGTTTGCGAGCAATGGAGAAATATTTTCTTGAGCGAGATAAAACCGAATCAAACCAGTTTGTTAATGAATACATAAGAAATTTTCTTATTAACGAAACAATTCCCGGCATTGATGTGGAATTAGCTTTATACAAACAATTTTTGCCCGAAATAGCTTTGGAAGAAATAAATAAACTGACAGAGCAAAAGATTACGAATGACAATCGCGTTGTTACTATTTCGCTTCCTGAAAAAGAAAACGTAAAAATTCCAATAGAATCAGAAATAATATCTCTGATAGAAAAAATAAGCATAAAACCGCTTGAACCTTATGTAGATAAAATTAAATCTGAGCCATTAATCCCTTTTTTACAGCCGTCTGGAAAAGTTATAGCAGAGAAGAAGATCAAATCAATAGGAGTTATAGAGTGGAAATTGACAAACGGTGTTCGAGTTGTGCTAAAACCGACCGATTTCAAAAATGATGAAATACTATTTTCCGCTTTTAGTAACGGCGGAACATCTTTGGTTAATGATTCCGATTACGTGTCTGCCGCTTTTGCTTCACAGATAATCAGCAATTCTGGAATTGGAAGTTTTAATTTAACTGAATTGCAAAAAAGACTTTCCGGAAAAATTGTTCGAGTAAATCCTTATATCAGTCAATTATCCGAAGGATTCAGCGGAAGCGTTTCACCGCAAGATATTGAAACATTATTTCAATTAATTTATTTATATGGAACATCTACACGCAAAGACACAATTGCTTTTTCTTCACTGATTACAAGATATAAGGAAAGTCTAATGAATCGAAATGTAAGCCCAGAAGCGGCTTATAGCGATACAATACAGGTAACACTGGCAAATTACCATTTTCGCTCACGTCCGGTTTC
>JBBIII010000122.1:0-5017 GCA_037446575.1 Ignavibacteriales bacterium | reverse complement strand
GAAATATCAATAAGACACCTCCAACAATTATTAATGCATCGAAGAAAGTAGAAAGATGTAGATCGATTAACCACAACCACATGTATAGGATGAGAACGAATAGAGCAATTCGAATAATTGTATCAGAAAAATGCTTCATAGAAATTATACTTTCTAATATCTATTAATTTTACCATTCAGCGGTTACTGTTTTACCTAAAAAAATATTTTTAAGTATGGAGAAATCGCTATATAGTATCTCAGAAATCCAAAAATCTCATTATTAATATGCACTCTCCTGAAACTCATGCAATAGGTTATTTATAAAACCCCCGATGTACTTTTAGAGACACCGGGAAAAGTATAGGGGATAATTTTTCTGCGGCGCGTCATTACCGCAAACTCTATGTTCTGGGTATATTTACCGAACACGAAATATAACGATGCCAGGGAGGGAGGAGCTTCGTTATACAATTATCCCCTTTTATTTCATCCATGTATTGCTTCCTCAAATATGTGCAACCCGATTTTTTCCGCTTCGTTGCGCATCGTATAAAGCTTCTTTTGCCGAAAGCATAAGATCTTTTTCAGAATTTGCATTTTTGGGAAACTCCGCAACACCGATGCTTACAGTAGTTTTGATTTTCTTCGGTGTAAATTCAGTTTGTTCTATCATCTGCCGCAATAAACCGGCAAATTTTATTCCTTCATCCAGCGAAATGGTTTCGCGCAAAATAATTATCTCGTCAAATCCGTATCTGCTCGCCGCATCTATATGCCGAAGTTTAGATTTAATTAGCCCGGCAATCTCTCTCAACAATAGCTTCGAAGATTCAAATCCATATGTTCCTTCAATTTGTCTATAATTATCAATATCCAACATCAACAAAACTAAACATTCGTTATTTTCTTTTGCCCTAACAATGCTTGCGCTTAGCCGTTCTAGAAATGGAGCGTATTTTTCTAAACCTGTTTCATGATCAACTTTATCTAATTTTAAATTTTTTTCGTACAAATAAGCCTTGTTTATTGTAATGCTAATGAGATCGGCAAAACTTTGAAGATTACGAAGATCATTTGTAGAAAAAGCGTTTGACTCTTTAGAATCTACAAATAAATAACCTAACGTCCGCATTTCGGCAGAAATCTGTAGGCATACAGCCGAACGAAACCTGTGTTCTAATTTTATTTCCTCAGCAAGTTCAGATTCTTGCAGCGCGTCGGTAATTAGAATTGGACGACCAGTAAAAAGCAATTTTGCAATCGCCCCCGTGCCTATTGGAATTTTATATCGATTTACAAATAAATGCGATAAATTGTGATCAGAAATTATTCTAAGATATTCAGTTTCTGGATCAATTTTTATTACCGCGCAAGTTTGGCACGCATATACTCGTACTAGTCGATCAACAATTAAGGATAGAACCTTTTCAGGCACATGTGTAGATTTTAGTAATGTCAGTACTTCAGAAAAAAAACTTAGGCACTCTTCAGGTTTCAAGTGAGCCATACGACACCTCCTTTTGGGATGCGAATATAAAACTCTTGATACTTCTTTAACTTCTTATTCCTAACTTCTTACTTCTTAAATTTATTATTTAACCTTCTTCACTTCTTTATTCTTACTTTATACTTACTACTTTTGACTTTTTACTTTTAACTTTTTACTCATCATTCCTACTTCCAAATTACCAATTCCTTTTTCTTTCATCAAGTCTTCAATATCATTAATTTTTTTTGGCGCCGTTTGGGATAGAACTTTATAACCATCTTTTGTTACAAGCACGTCATCTTCAATACGGATACCAATTCCCCAATATTTCTTGTCGCAATCACTGCTATCTGGGATATAAATTCCCGGCTCTACCGTTAAAATCATTCCTTGCTCCAATTTCCCCATTGAACCGACATCGTGAACGGCTAATCCAATAAAGTGGCTTATTCCATGCGGACAATATTTACGCGCATCTTCTTTTTCTTTTATAATCCCTAATTTTATCAGTCCATTTCCAATTACTTCCAATGCTTTTTTACTAATAGAATTCATCATTTCATTCGGTTTAATAACCATTATAGCTGAATCCTGCGCGCTTAGTACGATTTCATAAATCGCTTTTTGTTCTGGCGAATATTTTCCATTCACCGGAATTGTTCTCGTAACATCTGCCGAGTAGCCGCGATATTCAGCGCCGATATCCATTACAACAAGGTCGCCGCTTTTCATTTTTCGCCGATTTGCGTTATAATGGTAAAGGAGCGTGTTGGGTCCCGAACCTACAATTGACGGAAAACCATAAAATTCGCATCCTGATTTTGTAAAACAATACTCGATAATCGCCTGCAATTCATATTCATACATTTCCGGTTCACAGCTTTTCGCGGCTTCTATAAATCCTGCAACGGTTGCGTTAACTGCTTTTTGAATCAGAGCTATTTCATTTTCAGACTTGATCATTCTTAGCTCATTAACTAAAAGTCCTGACTGCTTGAGCGCTATATTCGGATATTTTTCTTCCAGCCCTTTTTTAACTTCACGCAGAGTAATAAATTTTTTATCTGTAACTGGTTCGAAAATAACATCCGGCAGAACGGGCGAATAATACAATATCTTTTTCGATTGAAGAATTTGAGGAAGCATCTCCTTTAGTTTATCATTAGAAAGTGCAATGCTTGTAGTTCCATCGAAACCGAGTGATTCTATAGCGCCTTCTACACCTAAATTTTCACCCGACCAGCTTTTTGACCGAGCACGCACAAATAATATCTCCTTTGCAAACGTAACGCTGTCAATTTGAAATCCCTCCGGTACGAGAATCAATGTGGAATTTGATTCATTGCAACCTGTAAGATAAAGGAAGTTGTCATTCTGTCTATATTTATAATCAACATCAGCATTTCGATTATCAATATCATTCGCACGGAAAATTGCTACGGAGCCGGAATCCATTTTCGTCATTACAGAAGTGCGGCGCTGGCGATATTCTTCCGCTTTGATTTCATCATTCTCAATACAACCGAATGATTGTTGAGTAAAAGAAAAACCAAGAATAAATAAAATTACTTTCAACCGCATTAATAGACCTTATTACTTTAACAATGTAGTTTTACTTGTTGTGTTTATTATCATTGTAGACGCACCTGTGTTTGCGCCAGTAAATGTAGTTGTCATGTCAGATTCAACTGATGTCTTTGATGACGTTAATAAACCTTCCTTTGGCGCAAATAATACCGTTCCATTTATTTTATTTGAACCATCTATAGTTATGTCATTACCTTGTTGCGAGCCGCTTCCTTCTAAAATATTTACGCCGCTAACGCTAATTTTCCAACATTCTAAATCTAACTCTTTTTCAACTCCGACTACCTTCATCTCAATGTTTTGTTTAGAAATTACTTTCATTCCTCTTCTAGATGTTGTATCGGGAGAGTCATTTTTCCACGAACTGTTCACGTCTAATTCCTTGTTGGGAAGTTGTAAAAGTAGATTTTTAAATAATTCATTCGGTGTTAGATTTGCCATAGATTGGATGCGAGATGGTTGAATAGTATCAATTGGATCGATAGAAAGAGTTTTTCCTAAATCAGTTAATGCAACTTTAACTCGCTTGCCTAAATATTCTTTCATAGAAATTGTGCTGTCATTAAATCCCATCATCGGCAGATTAATTTTTATATCGAATTTATCGAAAGTTACTGTAAGATTATAAACGTTTTCATTTAGTCCCTTACTGTTAATCGTATAATCAACAAATGCGGCTGAAGTGAGCGTAAATTCTTGTCCCATTGCCTGTCCCTCTATTTTACTTTCTATAGAAGTAGAGTATTTATAATCCCTCCCTTTTTCAAATTTGTATTTGATTTTTTGACCTGCAATCAGTATATGACTAAAAACGAAAATAGAAATGACTGTAAATTTGATGGCTTTTAAAAGCATGCTATTCTCCTTTTGTTTGATAGATTAATTTCGTCTAAATCTTACAGACCAATTAGATAAATAATTTAGAACATAAACTATGAATTTATATGGGAATGTTAGGGATTTTTTCTGCAGTCTGCAAGCCAGCAAAAAGAACGGCAAAAATCAAATTGGAATTTCGACTATTTCTTTAAATACCGCAAAGCCGGCTGGTAAATAATTCTGAAATTTTCAAAGAACCAGGCAATTATTTTTCTAAAAATGCGTCTAAACCCGCTTTTGCGACAATTCCATCTTGTTCAGGCGTTCCGCCACTAACACCAATTGCGCCAATAAATTGACCATCCAAAATAATTGGTAATCCGCCTTCGACCGGAATGATTCCGGGAACACTAAGTATAAAATTTGCCCCTCCTTGCACTCGCTCTTGGTATTGCTTGGTTGATCGCCTGAAAGATATTGCTGTCTTCGCTTTTTCAATCGCTACATCAATGCTTCCAATTTGTGTATAATCAATTCGAGCAAAATAAACAAGGTTGCCTCCGTCGTCAACTATCGCTATCGCCATATTCCATTTATTTTTTATAGCTTCCGCTTCTGCAGTTGCGGATATTTTCTTAGCGGCTTCGAGTGATAAAGTTTTCTTTGTTATTGTTTGAGCGTTGACAAGTGAAATAAACGAGATACTGATAAGTAATATTCCGATAAACAAATTTTTCATTTTTGTCCCTTTCTGGTATAAGTCGGTTTTTTGTTATTTAACAAATAAAATCTAAGGAAAAGAGAATACATATTCAAAAAAACCCAACCAGAATACTGATTGGGTTTTTAATATTAATACAAATATAGAATTGTAAGGTCTATAAATTTTTTAATTTATTTCATCAGGACCATCTTCTTCGTTGATACAAAGTTGCCGGCTCTGATTTGATAGAAGTAAATACCTGAAGCTAACTTAGAAGCATCGAATTCTTTTACATAAGTTTTTGCTTCTTGTCTCTCATCAACCAAAGTGGCAATAGTTTGACCCAACATATTCACAATTTTCAAAGTAACATGAGTTGCAGTTGGTATAGTGTATTGAATAATCGTTGTTGGGTTAAACGGATTTGGATAGTTTTG
>JBBIII010000121.1:0-5133 GCA_037446575.1 Ignavibacteriales bacterium | reverse complement strand
TATCGGACGGTTGGATATTTCAGGCGAGGGCACTTACAGCAAGCGAGTCGTCGAGTCAAAACATCTTCACCGTAACAGCCAAAGCGTTGCAATAAATGCAGAGCTACTTGAAAGCGATTCATTACCGTTCCGATGGATTGTGGTTGATTATATCAAAGCGGACGGCTCAAAAGAAAAGCTCGTAACGAGCCGGGCTTATATTCTTGCACACGGCAAGCGATTTAAGTTTAGAGACTACGAGCCACAGATTGCGCTTGAGCTATCGGAGTGGAGTATTGATAAGGCACGGCGCTATGAGGTTACAGTAAATTCACAACAAGCTTTTTGTTTCGGAGGTGTGTAATGGCACGTCCACTAAAAAACGGTCTCGAATATTTTCCTCACGATTGCGATGCTTCCAATGATGAAAAAATTGAAAGTCTTGTTTCGGTTTGCGGGCTGGTCGGTTATGCTTTTTATTTTAGAATGCTTGAGAGAATTTACCGGACTTCAACCGGTGAGCTTGATTTGAGTGATTCATTGCAGCGGTCAATCGTTATCAAGAAGATTGGATTGAGTGAAAAAAAGTTTGAAAAAATTTTAGAAACTTGTCTCAAATTAAAATTATTTGATGAAGATTTGTTCAAATCTCGAAAAAGTGTTGCAAGCAGTGGAATTCAAAGGCGTTTTAGTCAAGTGCTGAAAATGAGGGGGAATTGGCGGAATATAAAGAGTTTTCCACAAGGAAAACACGGTAAGGAAAACCATACAGGAAACTCGATAGATAACTCGGTAATAAATAAAGAAATAAATAAAGAAATAAATAAAATTAAGGAAAATGAATTTGTTATAACCGAGACTCAGAAATATTACTCTTCTAAAAACAAACAGCTTTCAGAAAGTGAATCAAAGGTGGTCGAATGTTCATAAATAAACGAACGGAGGTCGAAGCGTTGCTCTTGGCTTCGTTAATAAATTCAAACGGTGAATTTCTAAAATATAAGCGAAACATTTCAGCGGAATACTTTTCAAACGAATTGCATAGAAAAATATTTGATGCGATGCTGCTTATTTACTCTGAAGGTGGTAAGATTGATACGGTAACAATCCGCACAGCCGGAAATCTGAATAATGAAGGTGCTTGCGGACTGACAGAAATCAGTATGTTAGAATGTAGCAGCCGAAATCTTGGTTTTTATATTAAAAAACTCACAGAGTTAATCATACAAGAGAAAATAAATAATTTCAAAAGCACAAAACACGAGGACTGCTTCGAGGCTCAAGATGAAATACAGAAACTAAATATTGAAATTACTCAGTTGTTTAATTCACACACTCGAAAACCTAAGGAAACGATGCTGAATGATTTTGAGAATTATCTTAAGAATAATAAATCGAAGGGACTCAAGCGAATCAAAACTCCATTTCCTACATTAACGAGTATGCTTTCGGGTGGATTCTCTCCGGGTGCTTTTGTCTTAGTCGGTGGTGTTCCGGGTTCGGGTAAAACCTCTCTCTTGCTTCAGCTTGCTTTAGATGCTGCTTTGCAAAATTATAAAACCCATTTTATCGAAAGTGAGATGAGTGAAGCTGATATATTTGAGCGGTGCTGTGGAATCTTAACCGAAACCGATATTGATAAAATTAGAAGCGGTCAACAATACTCTGCGGGTGCTATTGCACAGCTTCAAGCGTTACCGATTGAGTTTTATTTTGATTATAAGCGGACACTCTCCAATCTTATCAACGAGGTCGAGCTTGCAGCGGTGAACGGTGCTTCATTGGTTATTGTAGATTATCTTCAAGTATATGGTGAACGGTCTAAAACTTCTTCAGATGAATTTTTATCAATTAAAAAAGTTTCTGAATTATTGAGGCAAATATCATTGAAATATAATCTTGTCTTAATCGTAGCATCTTCACTTAACAGAAACGAAATAGGCTCGAATAAGCCGGGTTTAAATTCGCTTTACGGTTCGAGCGGGCTTGGGCACGATTGCAGTCAAGCTATATTGCTTCACGGTGAACAGGATAATGAAAAAGAGATGAACACTAAAGAGCGGAGTTTTATTTTACGAATTGTTAAGAATCGGACAGGCGTTCGGGGTGATATTGCATTAAAATATTTTCTTAATAGTCAAAAGATGGTCGAGCTTGAACCAAGATTTTAAGAGAGGATTATGAAAAACAAATTTGATAAACAGGGATTTAAAAAATTCTTACAGCTATATAATCGGTGGCTTTGTTCAGTTATCGGATGTGAGGTTGAAAATGAAGTTGTAACGGATGAGGAGCTGGAATTTCTGTATAAGATTTATGAAGAAATAGAATTTCAAAAACCAATAAACAAACAATTAACAAAATAAGGAATAAACAACGATGAGTAAAAATATCATAACAATCAAAGCGATTGCAGAGGGATACAACAAGAATATTTCCAATGTTTCGGAAACAATAAAAAAGAATTATCCTCAATACACGAAGGAAGCACAACAGGACTTGGTTAATACAGAACGAGAAAAGATAAGAAAAGAGTATAAAGACAAGGTTAATATTTGGTTGTCTGCTGTTATTACGGATAAAAATAAAATTATAGGTAAAATTCGAGCGTGTCGGTATCCATTAAGAGCTTCCGCTTTAGATACACTCAAGAGCAACGGATTAAAACAAAAACAAAATGCAATCTTATTCTTAAACGGAAATTATTCTGAGAATGCTACATTAAACGAAATTAAGCAAGCTATTGAGTTAAACGAGGTGGACTATGCTTCTACGTTAATTGAAGGAGCAAGGCTGAAAGCAGATTTATACACGAGAGAAGAGCTTCACGAGTTGACACAAGAGCAAGTAAATCAAAATATGGATAAGGTTAATCGTTCAAATAGGTATCTACAAAATCCGGCGTCGTTTCCGTTCCTTTACCAATTAGATAAAATCGAGCAAGAGAATTTCAGTAAGATGAACGAATATAAAACAGAGCTGAACGAATATAAAACAGAGGCAAGTATCTTAAACGATTTTCAAACTCAATTAGAGGCTGGAAGTGATTATTTAAGAAGTGTGGACTTATTCCCTTACCTTACAGAAGCGGAACGATTAGAAGCGTTCAATTATCCAGCAAGTAGTCAAATTGAAAATATCTCTTTCCGTAGAGGAGCAGCAGAAATATTGCAACGGGAAGAAGGAAAAAGTCAATAAAACACATACTAAAACGAAGTTAAAAATGAAAAAACATACCGTATGAAAAGGGAAAAAGAAGTCGCTAAATATAAAGCTCAGCAACGAAAACGCATAGGACGTTTAAAAACAGCGGCAGATGTAAGAAAGTATATTGCTAAAGTCATAAAGCGGTGCGAACGGGAGGGGGAGTCTAACGAGAATTATAAGCTTGTTATGATGGCCTCAATGCTATTAAAGGCGGTTGAGTCCGCTGAATTAGAAAAGAAAATCGAGGAACTTGAAAGGAGGTTAAATAATGAGTCTCAAAGAGAGGATTAAAAAATTAGAAAAGAGAGCTGGGAAACTGCCTCCGGCTGAGTTGGAAAAAGTAATGAGCATTTTTGGAAGAGTAATGGTTCAATATGGTGCTGCAGTCGTTCCGTCAAATGATGGTCTCCCGGTTACCAAAGAAGAGTATGAGTTTCTTCTCAATAGGTTGACTCGTTTAAAAAACATTTGACTTTTAAAAACCGCCGTTGTATATTTGTGATGCAATGAAAGAAATTCGATACGCTAAACAGTCAAATTTTTATGAATGCCTTCTCGGTTTGCAGCCTATTAGCGTGGGTGAATTTTGCCGGGAGGGCGTTCTATTTTGCAGTGAAAAAAGTGCTAATGAAATTGCTAATGAAAGTGCTAAATTCGCTACCACTTCAGATGCCGCAAACTTGAAAATTATGCTTGTTTCAGCAAGCGCCCATGGCTCAATTGGTAGAGCAGCTGACTCTTAATCAGCGGGTTCCAGGTTCGAGTCCTGGTGGGCGCACATCCATTTTGATCAGGTAAAATTCTAAGCAAAATGCCTAATAAACCAGAAAACAATTTACCATTGGCACTCATAACAGGTTCTGCAAAACGTGTGGGACGGGAAATTGCTTTAGGCTTGGCGAAAAATGGATTTAATATTTCCATCCATTATAATAAATCAAAAACCGAAGCGATGGAATTGGCTTCGGAAATCGAAACTTCATTTCATAAATCGGTTCTTTTAGTCAAAGCTGATAATTCAAAAGTTAGTCATATCGAAACTATGATGAACCGAGTGATGAAGCAATTTGGGCGTATTGATTTATTAGTTAATAATGCCGCTGTTTTTATTAAGTCAGGATGGAAAGAAACCACTGAGGAAATTTGGGATAAATCGTTAAATACTAATCTAAAAGGAGCTTTCTTTTGCAGTAAACTTGCAGCCAAGTACATGTTAAAAAAAGGTGGGGGGAATATAATTAACATTGCTTCAATAGGTGGTATAAAGCCATTCGCCAATTACGTCCCGTATTCAGTGTCCAAGGCAGGACTTATAATGCTTACCAAATGTTTAGCTAAATCATTAGCTCCTTATATTTTGGTGAATGCAATCGCACCCGGAACGATTGAATTTAAAAATGAAGATGTAAATAGTAATGAAAAAATACTTTTAAAGGATTATACAAAAGCGAGCGAAATAGCTGACTTAGTTGTTTTCCTATCAACAAAAAATAAACATATAACAGGTCAGATAATATCAATTGACAGTGGAAATTCATTAATATGAAAAAGAAAAAATTATTACCAAAATTACACCGGATGCCTAAAGCCTACGAAAATATAGATTTTTTGAAAGGAACCTTCGGAAGAGAAATTAGAATATTATCCGAATTTGCAGAACCTCGTTCACGATTTTTGAAAGAAAAAATAAAAGATACCATCGTGTTTTTTGGGTCTGCCAGAATAAAATCACCAGAATTAACTAAACAAAATTTTGAGGAGTTGAAGAAGAAATTAGCAAAACAAAAAAATAGGAATTCTGCTCTCCTGAAAGAGTTTGAAAATGCCAAAGTTATACTTGAAATGTCTAAGTATTACGATGAATCAACTAAATTGGCAAAACTGCTTACAAAGTGGTCGAACACATTAGACCATGGTCGTAGATTTGTGATATGCTCCGGCGGTGGA
>JBBIII010000120.1:0-5250 GCA_037446575.1 Ignavibacteriales bacterium | reverse complement strand
TATAGTATTTTCATCCAAAACAATCCGTTCGTAATAGTATGATAATATTGAACTCACTGAACAACTTTATATCAAGCTATAGAAATTTTCAAGTCAGTATCTTGTATTTTTTTTATTCTTACTTGATATTTTTTGATTTTCTTATTGTTAATATTTGATAGGTCCCTGCTAATGCAATTCCCATAAATATTAATATGTTTGACGCTAAACTTATTGTTTTTCCATTTGTGTATGATGCCGGTTCAAACTTCATTTCAATTTTATGCTTTCCTTTGGGCACAACGATACCCCTAAATAGATAATTCAATTGTAATATTTCCGTTTCATTTCCATCTATATATGCCTTCCAACCTGCCGGATAGTATGCCTCGCTGATAAATAAGAGATTATTTCCGGTGGCTGTTGCTTCAATTTCAATATTTTGACTTCCGTAGCGCGTTATTTTTGCAGATGCGTTTTGCAAGGGGGGTTCTATATTAATATTTTTTTCTACCGAAAGATAAGCGACTTCCGCAGGATTAAAAGACATCTGCGCTATATTATTTAAAGTTTTTAAATTTTCTGCATATTCATATTTATTAACAAAAAACAATCGAGGCATTGCATAGCGGAAAGCATAAATTTTTGCGTCTTGTCCGCTATAGATAAGCGATAATGCGGGGCTTGATTCCTCACGATTCGATATAATGTATTTTATATTCATCAATTGCCAAACAAGCGGATTACCCAAGCCGGCGACATCAACCATATTTTGATAAATTCGCAATTTAGCTCCGTGATATCCGTACGCATTTTGAATTCTCCAATATGCAAGCGAATTATCATAGACCGGTTGACCGTTTATTAAACGCAACGCACGAAATACGGTTGTGTCTATTTGCAAAACTTTTGCAAATTCTGGAGTTGCCATCATCCGTATTTCTTCTTGCTTGCTCTGTGGCTCGAATGGCTTCCAAGCAATGCGCCACAAATCAAATATCGCGGCGGCTATTAATAGCCCCATAAGTGTTGAATATTTAATTTTATTTTTCAGATAGTAATAAAATCCTCCGAAAACAAGTAAAAGCAATATAAATACAATCAACAAATCTGTCATCACTGAAGAAAAAACAAAATCAAAAATCATAGAAACGACGGCAGGATTTAGTTGTCCGTATGAACTGGCAAGCCGTTGACCTACTTCTTGAAGCGGAAAGAACGACGAATAAACAGCTTTAACAAGAGAAGAACCAATTATTGATATTAGAACGCCTACTCCAAGTCCGCCTAATATATATTTCCACTTCTTCTCTTGATGCGGACTTAATGTTTTTGATCGTTCATTTAAAATAGAAACAACTCCATAGCCCGCAAGTATTGGAACTAAAAGCTGAACAAGCATAAGAATCATTAACGGAATTCTGAATTTATTAAACATAGGAAAATAACGGAACATCAAATCGTAAATGAGCGAGAATTCCTTTCCGAAAGCAACCAATAGCGAAAAAATAATTATTCCACCCATGAATTGGACAAACGGATCTTTTCGATTTTTTATAAACCCAATAATTGCAAGTACAAACACAAGTATTCCCATATACTGTGGGCTATCAACGCTCGGTTGATTCCCCCAATAAAAATTTAATTTTTGTTGTTGATTACCTGTTAATGGACCTTTATAAGGCATATCGCCGAATCCATACCATGATGGAATTAAGAAAGTCATCATTTCGCCGGGACTAAACGACCAGCTTGTCGCATAATCATAATCGAGTCCGCCTGCCACTGTCTTTGCTTGCGAAGTTGCGGTTTCTTGAATAATCGGATTGGAACCTCTGATAGAAAATGGATTGTATTCTAACGTAGAAAGATGTAAATCGGCGCCCATAAGAAATGCAATAATAGTTGCAAGCACGATAGACCCGCCGCTAATTACTATACCTTTCCAGTTTTCTTTTTTAATCAATGACCGGATTAGATTGAAAAGCAAATAAGTTGCAATAGTTAGGTACAGGTAGAAAATAAATTGAACGTGTCCAGGCTGAATCATAAGCCGCACTAACACAATTAGCAAAAGCGCTTGTAAGACATTGAATTTTTCTTTCAGTTTTTCTACTAATAAAAAAACGAAGGGGAACCAAGCTAACACTGCAATTTTTGTTACGTGGCCTATCATAATTAATATAGCGACGCGAGTCGAAAACATTGCGCTTAACGCAATAAGAATTGCTACAGGTTTATTTTTAAGTTTGTGGTAAGCAAAAAGATATACGCCTATTCCAAAAATCAAATAATAGACTAACCATCCGCCTGAACGACCTTCTTTGAGAAAGAAGAAACCTAAAATTGGATGAACAATGCTTCCCCAAATTTCAGAAGTTAAATCATATACCCGAGGTATGGGATATGTTAAACTTGCAAATCCTGGCATACCGCAAAAAATATATGGATTCCATAGCGGCAAAACATTTTCTTCTTTAGAATCATTTCTAAATGTATCCCAGCTATGAGCGGCAGTCATATCCGCTGATTGGTATGTTTTATTTTCAAAGACAATCGAATTAAAAAATATAATCAAAGAAAGATAAATGAAGACAACCGCCGCAATATGCTGATACTTAAGAGGGATTAAATCGGTCGCGCTTAATTCTTTAGTTCGATCTGATTGCTTTTCAATTTTTCCCATATTTTTATCGAAAATTACTTGATAGATATTTTAATTTTGTAAAGGTATGATAAAGAGAAAAGGGTTCACATTCAAATTCAATATCTAATATTCAAGCAAAAGATGTTGCTAAGCAGTCAACTTAAAATATATCAATAGAATGTTTGAGCAAATGCAGGTTTATAATTAAAAAGGTAATTACTCAGTTTGATAATAATATGGAATAACATAGAACCCCCGCCCGAACAACATAGTCGGGCAGGCAATTATTCTGATGTAACAAGATTTACGCTGTAAAAATTTATTTCATTAAATTGAGATAGAATTTGTTAAAAAATAAAACAGATTATTGAACTACAAATTTTACCTTTTCTTGTTGGATTTTTTATTCACCTGCGAATATGTTTTTATTGGCAAAGAATAAATCTTAATAAAGCCAGCGCTTGCTTGGTGTTCAAATGTATCTTCATTTGTATAAGTCGCTAATTTTGTATCATACAATGAAAATGGCGATTGACGACCAGCAATTTCAATATTTCCTTTATAGAGCTTTATCTTTACGATACCTGTAACAACCTTTTGAGTTTCATTAATGAAAGAATCTATTGCCACCCGCAGTGGAGTGAACCATAATCCGTTATAAATTATGTTGGCGTAATCAGCGGCGATTTTCGATTTATAATGAGCGGTGTCTTTATCGAGAACAAGACGTTCTAATTCGCGGTGAGCAAAATGCAGAATTGTAGCCGCTGGGGCTTCGTACACTTCGCGGGATTTAATGCCGACGAGTCGGTTTTCAATAAGATCTATTCTACCAATTCCATTGCTTCCGCCAATTTCATTAAGATTATTGATTAGTTCAATACCATTCATTTTTTTATTATTTAACCCTACGGGAATTCCCTCTTTAAATTCTATCGTTAAATATAGCGGCTCATCGGGCGCAAGGTTAGGCGAAACCGTATGCTGAAAAGCATCGGCAGGCGGTTCTTTCATGGGGTCTTCAAGCGCGCCGCATTCAATTGCCGAACCCCATAAATTTTCATCAATCGAATAAGGATTTTGCTTGGTAGCGGCAACCGGAATGCCATGCTTTTCACAATAAGCAATTTCTTCTTCACGAGATCTAAATTCCCATTCGCGCACAGGCGCTATTACTTTTAATTCGGGGGCTAATGCGGCGACAGATACCTCAAAACGGACTTGATCGTTCCCTTTGCCTGTGCATCCATGCGCTACTGCAGTGCATTTTTCTTTTATAGCGGTTTCAACCAAGGATTTAGCAAGTAATGGTCTTCCGAGCGCTGTTGCCATCGGGTAACTATGCTCATAAAGAGCGCCGGCTTTTAGCGCTTGCCAGATATATTCTTCAACAAATTCTTTTCTTAAATCTTGTATATAAACTTTTTTCGCGCCAGTTTTTAACGCTTTCTCTTTTATTCCGATAAGTTCTTTCTTCTGACCTAAATTTCCTGTTACTGTTATTACTTCTGCATTATATTTTTCTTGTAACCATTTAACTATAACCGAAGTATCTAAGCCTCCCGAATAAGCAACCGCAATTTTTTCCTTTTTCACTTTTACTCCTAATACATTTTCAATAAATATTTTTTTTATTTTGTTTTTGACAATATCTCATGCAAGTTCTTCATAGCATCGTTAATCTTTTTAATAGATTTCGGCAATACGAATACCGTATTATCGCCAGCCAGCGTGCCAAGTATTGAGGACATTCGCATACGATCAATTATTTCCGCCACGCCTTGAGCTCTTCCAGGTAATGTTTTTATCACTATCATTGTTTCATTCGATAAAATATTTTCTATTTCCAATCCAATAAGCGAGGTCAGTCTTTCTTCTTCTTGTTCAGGACTTAGCATGTATCTTGCGCCGTTCGGAGTATAAACCCAAGCAATTCCAAGCTCAGTCATATCTCTTGAAAGTGTAGCTTGCGTTGTTTTGAATCCGCTTTTTTTCAAAGCCGACGCTAAATCTTTTTGAGTTTTAACTGAACTTTCCGATATAATTTGTTTGATGGCAAGATGACGTTGTTGTTTGTTCATTTTTCTTCCCCTTAAGATTCATGAATCATTTGTGTTCCAATTCCTTCGTCAGTAAAAATCTCTAACAACAAGGAATGCTTTATACGCCCATCAATAATATGGACTTTACGCACTCCCGTATCTAACGTATTAAACGCCGATCTCACTTTAGGAATCATGCCGCTATGAATAGAACCGTTCATTATTAAGTCTTCCGCTTTCGAGCGCGTTAATGTTGAAATAAGTTTTTTATCTACAATTACTCCTTCAATATCGCTTAGGTACACAAGTTTTTCCGCTTTAAGTTTTGACGCAACAGCGCTGGCGGCAAGATCGGCGTTGACGTTCAATATTTGCCCGTCTTCGCCAACGGCAAGCGGCGCAATTACCGGCATCATGCCGTTGTGCAAAAGCAAATTTAAGAAATCTGTATTAACAACATTTACTTCTCCCACCAAGCCAAGGTCTTTCTCTTTGCTTCTTTCCGCTTTCAATAAGCCGTTATCAACGCCGCATAATCCTATTGCATTTCCGCTGTAAGCATTTATTAGATTCACAATTTCT
>JBBIII010000119.1:0-5419 GCA_037446575.1 Ignavibacteriales bacterium | reverse complement strand
TGTAAAGCCAACCTTCGCTTGTTGCTTCGATTTTAATTCGGTGTGCATTTTGCGTCTGCACAAACCACGCCGTTGTTTTTGCCGCTAAGGTTTGCCCCGTGCTTTTTCGGGGCAGGCGTAAATAATGCGGCGACAGACGCACTCTTAAAAACTAATTCTCTCGTGCGGCTGGAGCGGCAATCTATTATTCTTTCGGCAAAAACAATGGAACAATATTTATTTAATTCTCTAATCTTCATATGATAACTGAGCACGAGTGCCTGTCCCGATGTTGTTTATCGGGAACGTGGTTTGTGCTGTTATGTGCTGCGCTGCCATAATTACTTGGCTAAAAGCACCTTCATCGTTTTTATCTGTGTCCTTGAATCCGAACTATTTATAATAAGACGAACAAAATATATTCCACTTGATAATCTTGATCCATCGAATGAAATAGAATGATATCCCGCCTCTTTTATTCCATCTATTAATGTAGCCACATCTCGACCTAATATATCGTATACCTTTAGCGATACGTTGCTGACCATCGATAGTTTGTAACTGATAACTGAAGTTGGATTAAATGGATTTGGATAACTGCTAATTAAACCTGACGACGCTGGTTGTTCTACTTCTGATGGATTTTCATTATTTAAAAACGCTTGCGATGGGATATTGTTAATCTCTCTTAGAATTAATTTAGACTGCCATGTTAGTATATCATCAGGAAATTTCGTCTTCAATTCATTAAAATACTTTCTACCTTTTTCATTATCCTTAAGAAAATCCGTATGAATTGTTCCCAAACCGAACAGAGCATTTTTAACTAATACACTATTCTTTTGAAAGTTTGTTAAAATAAAGTTAAAATTTTCAATAGCACTTTCATACTTACCGTCTTTAATTAAAAACAGATTCTCCACTTCTAAGGTTGTTGCAAAAAGATCATCATTTTGTGAAAGACTCTTACGAATATCTTGGTTCAGAAATTCAATAAAATCATCTCTTTTGTCTAGTCTATAACATTCGGCAAGTTGTGCCAAAATGTATCTGCGCTTGTCTTGATTCTCATCGTTTTTATATTCTTTTTTGTATTGATCGATTGCTCCTTTATACTTGCCTTCAATTTGTAATTTCCCTGCCTCAGAAAGAACAGAATTGAAAAAAGAAGTACGCTCGGTTTGTTCACTACTTAATGGTGGATTACTTTGTTTACTTAAAGGTAATTGCGTATATGGATTACTTGAACCAGGATAGGGAAAAATTTGCGCTCCATCAGTAGCATAAAATTTATTGGGATTAGGTGGATATCCGCCCCACCAATTATACTGTGCTTGAACGACACAAGGATATTTTGCACGAACATTATATGTGTTGTTTACCCAAAAATCATTTCCGGATATAAAAGCATTGCATTGATAATCTGCATAAACACCTAAATTATTATTATAAATTGCGTTTAATCCGGAGCCGCCGGGTATTCTGATGTTAGCTGGACTATAATAGATAAGATATATACCGGTTGTGTTAGAATTGATTTTGCTATTATTTCCTCCGGCTGTAGTTTTAAATATCCACGGTGCAGAATTGTAACAAAATATTCCCGTTGAGTTTTGGAAGATCTCATTTGCTTCAATATACGGAGAGGAATAGCTACAATAAACACCGTTAGAATTATTTGATATATAGTTGAAGTAAATTGAAGGATTAGTCGCATTCACATTGTTCAGTTTTATTCCAGTGCCATTATCCTTGATAGTATTATATCTGATACTAGGGAGAACATTATTACAAGTTATCCCGGTCGTTGCGTTTTTCACAGTGCTATATTCTATTGAACCGCTTGAACCACTATTAAATACAATTCCATTCCATTGTCCAGATGAACCAATACGGTCAAATGCTACACTATTAGCATTGAGGGTACCGTTAACCGTAAGTGTAACGCCGCTGGGAAAAGCAAGTGTAGTTGTTTGTTGAACGTTTAATGTTACTCCCGATGCAACGGTAATTGCGGTTTGGAAATTCCATGTATCTCCAGGGATTGTGATATTTTGTGTCAGCGTTCCACCATAAGTTTCAAGTGCCTTTTTTAAGGCTTTGAATGCGTTAATGCGCCCATAGCCATAAAGCGTGTCAAATCCGGTAGTTCCTTTGTCCTCAGCAGATTGCTGAATAATTGTCCGCATCTGCGAGGGTGTTAAAGTGGGGTAGAGGGACAATAATAACGCTGCTGTTCCAGAAACATGCGGTGCTGCCATGGATGTACCGCTTAGGTAGTAATAATTTTGCGTCCCTTTATAGTTAGGATAGTTTGGAAGGGTTGAATATACCCAATCCCCCGGAGCGGCAACATTAACCGCTGAACCACGACTGGAAAAACTAGCGATTACATCACTTGAATTTGTTGCTGAGACTGCAATTACATTGTCATAAGTTAGTGAGTATGCAGCGGGCCATTCTACAATACGATTTGGATTATCTTCTGCATCGTAGTTACCAGCAGAAACTACTACGAGTACACCATGGGATTGAGCGTATTGAACGGCCGCTTCTGCATAATAAGATGGCGCCATTTGACCACCACTGAAATTAATCACTTTGGCTCCATTACTAACAGCATTCTGGACTCCCTGATAAAAATAGTAATCGTAGCCACTTCCTAAACTATCAAAAACTTGAATCACAAAAACTTTTGTATTCCAACCTACTCCCGAAACACCGGTACTGTTGTTGGTTTCGCCTGAGGCAATTCCAATAACATGAGTTCCATGACCATTTCGATCTCGAACACTTTGTCCATCACCAGTATAATCGTTTCCCAAGAGGATTCTGCTCGAGTTTTGCAGATCGGGATGGGAAAGCGAATTGTTTTGCATTGGAATACCACTGTCCAAACCACCTAAAATGATGCTAGAATTTCCTTTTGTGATATCCCAACAAGAAGTTGCGTTGATTTTTGGTAAACCCCATTGATTACTATAATATTGATCGTTTGGTACAACCGAAGTATGAGTTGCCACTACCGGTTCAGCACCTTCGATCTCAACAAGAGATTTTGCAATGTCTATCGCTTCTTGAATACTTTTACCTTTGGGTATTCGTACGAAAGCTAAACACATGTCATCAGGACCATCAATGATTTCAAAGCCAAGCAGTTGCGTCTTATTGGTTAATGTAACTTTAGAAATATTTTTTCGCACTTTTATAACCATTCGCTCCTCAGCTACATTTATTGCTTTCCCTTTCCACTGCATGTTCGTCTTTCTTAATTCTTGAGCGTTGAGACTGCAAATTGCTATTGCAACTATTGCAATCATCATCGTTGTTGTTCTAAACATCATTTCGATAAGTTTCATTTCTATTCTTCCTAAATTATGGATTTTAGTTTGATTAAATTATCTAGGAATAACTGCAACACTATCACGTAACGTGTCTCCGCTGCAATAGGATATGTACGAAGCAATCAATGTATCTCCTGTTGTGCGTATCTCAAGCTGACCATTATTAGGGAAAGGATAAGGCGGGCCACCTAGTGGTTTACTATTATAAAAAATTATTGCTCGATAAATAGCAACATCAACAGCTCTTGTTTCACATGGCCAAAATCCACTTTTCAATAAAAAAGTTTCAGAATCACCAAAATTGCTTGAAATTGTAACACACACGGGTTTGCTGCCTATAATTTGCGCACCAAAATTTTGACTAACAATGATCGCAAGAGAATCACCGATATGAAATGGACGTTCTAAAAAATTAAATTGTGGACATTTAATGGAATCACTATCCAAACCAGATGGTGGTGGGAAAGTTACAATAGTAAGTCGGCTTAATACGAGCGTAGCATCTTTCTCGCATAAAGGCTTCTGAGGAAACTGGGAGGCATGATCCTCTTTACAACTTATTATTAAAGCGCAAAGGATACTGAGCAGCAAAAATCTTTGCGTTGTTAAGGAGTTTTCAAGATGTTTCTTACTAATCATGTCTCACACCCCACGGATTATATTGTTGTCATTGGTACATAATCAACTATAAAAAAATTTTACTAAATGTTTTCATTTACTAAATCTATATAAAACCTGTAAAATATTCTCGCCCAAATTCTATATAGAATATTGCAATTAATTGAAAATTTATCCCCTGAAAGAATTTCCTTGTTTTTGTTCAGCATAAGGTAAATGACAAAGGTAATTAAGCAATGTTTCACTGCTTCGACAATGGGAATAAATGGCTTGACCGAAATAGAAAGAGTGTTGTAATAAGGTGATTTAATCATCAAGATTTGTCCATTTGATGCGACTTTAATTTGACATTCCATAATGATAGTCCTTCTTAAATTTGTTGGTATGCAAGGATATATTTATTATTCAATTCGGCAATGTTTTCTAAATTTAACTCTGTTCCGTTGAAATTTAAAAAGTCACGATGTTCTTCAACAAAGTCATGTGATAGCTTATGTACATTAGCCTTGTTTACAGAACGTGATTTGAGATAGATGTTATTTCCCAATATCCTTTTAGGACCACCCGATTTATTATCCCATTGGATAGATAATTCACCAGAATATTTTTTCTTAAGATTATCTGCCTGTTTTATCTTTTCATCACTTTGCGAATAAAGATATGAGATAATAATTGCAGATAAGGCGAGAGATAAAAGTAATTTATTCATTTTATCCTCCTATTAATTATTGTATGGTTACTTTAATTAATTGATATGTAACGCCAAGTTCAGGATAATAAATTTTAACAGGACAGTAACCAGGTGCAAACCAGATATAATGTTCAGTTCCTGTGATTTCAGGAAAATAATTTAAGATTTTATAACAATTGTTGAATGAGCCAATTGGTGAGTTTACCGTATCATTAACAGATTCAATTTGATAGTAGTAATCTGCATTTTTTATTTTTGTTTTTATAAGGGAACCCAATAATGAAGCATCGAAAGAAAAGTATAACCATTCAGTCTTATCAACAAGAAATAACATATCCCCTTTTTCATTTTGCCTGACGAATATTGTATCTATGCTTTCGATAATCCACTTATCTGGGAAAAATGGCATTCTATAATTAAAAGCGAAATATTCTTTTCCGTTTACTTGTTTTGTATTATTTATTTTATAGCTTACGTTCACCAATGTATCCCCAGACCACGGAGTCCAATACGGAAATTCAAAAGTCCATTCATTCCCAACTTTGAGCGGGAAGTAGTTGGTTCTTGATTCTTTGGGGGTAACGGGAATATCTTTGCAGGAGCAAATAAAAAGAAAAATTAAACA
The DNA here is from genome assembly GCA_037446575.1 of Ignavibacteriales bacterium. Lineage (GTDB taxonomy): Bacteria > Bacteroidota > Ignavibacteria > UBA10030 > UBA10030 > JBBIII01. The sequence goes on along the minus strand of JBBIII010000119.1, from coordinate 162 downwards.
TATGACTTTCCTTTTCATAGTAGTCTCATTTTTATTTACAGAAGCTCAAGCTTTCAAATTCAATTTACAATATTTTTTCTGAAATTGATCGGCAGTGTAGCATATAACGTAATAAAAACGCGAGGTAAAGCATCCAGAGTGAACCGACGATTTTCAATCCAA
>JBBIII010000118.1:0-5437 GCA_037446575.1 Ignavibacteriales bacterium | reverse complement strand
TTTTCAACTTTTAGGTTGAAATTTATCGACTTCTTCTAAAATCGTTTGCACAATTTCTTCCTCTTTAACTCTTTTAATCATCACGCCTTTTCGATATAAAATACCGACGCCTTTGCCAGCGGCGATTCCGATATCTGCCGCGCTTGCTTCGCCCGGACCATTTACAACACAACCGAGCACCGCAATCGAAACTGCTTTTTTAGTATGCGCAAGTTTTTCTTCCAACTCACCCATAATTTTGAACAGATCTACTTCAATGCGTCCGCAAGTTGGGCAGGCGATTAATTCCACATTACGAGATGCGAGATTCAAAGAACGCAAAATTTCTTTACCAACTTCTACTTCTTTAACAGGATCATCTGTCAATGAAACGCGAATCGTATCGCCAATTCCTTGAGCTAACAAAGCTCCGATACCAACAGATGATTTAATTGTTCCGCTTCGTGTCGGTCCTGCTTCTGTTACGCCAAGATGCAGTGGAATATCCGTCCGCTCTGCAACTAGACGATACGCTTCAATCATCAGTTTTACGTCAGTTGATTTTACTGAAATTACAACATCTTTAAAGTTATGCTCATCACAAATTCCAACATGCCTCATTGCGCTTTCAAAGAGCGCTTCTGGTGTCGGGTATCCATATTTCTGCAGAATATCTTCTTCAAGCGAGCCGGAATTTACACCAATCCGAATCGGGATTCCTCTTTCTTTTGCCGCAGTGAGAACTTGCTGAATACGCTCTTTTGAGCCGATATTTCCGGGATTTAAACGAACTTTAGCAACGCCTGCTTCAATTGCTTTCAGTGCAAAAATGTGATTGAAATGAATATCCGCAACAATCGGCACAGGTGATTGCTTAACAATTTCTGCCATTGCGGCGGCGGCTTCTTTGTCATTTACCGTAACACGAACTATATCCGCTCCTGCTTCAGCGGCTGATTTTATTTGAGCGACTGTTGCGGCGACATCATCGGTTTTTGTTTTTGTCATGGTTTGAACAGAAATCGGAGCGTCGCCTCCGACTTTCACTCCGCCGACATTTACTTGTCGTGTCTTTCTTCTTACAAATAATTTATACGTTTTATGTTCTTCCATTTTACTCTTTCATTAAATAGTAAGGGCACGATAAATCGTGCCCCTACAATTAATTCATACGCTTACTTGCTTCGAATAGAATTTTCTTTTCTTCATCCGAAAGACTTTGGTAACCACTCCGACTTATTTTATCTAAAATTTCATCAATACGTTTTTGTTGATCGTCTGCCGGTTGTTTCGGCTGATATGATTGAGATTCTGTAATATCATAAACTTTTGCATCAACAACATCGTTGACTCTGTCCTTTGGTTTGCTCCAGGGCGAATAAGACATCCAAGATTGAAATGACGTTGAAGTTTTTAATCTTCTTCGGTCATAAAGAATGTACAAGTATCCCGCAAGTGCGCCGCCGAGATGAGCGAGGTTCGCAACATTGCTTTGTCCGCCTACAGACATTACGCCAAATACAATTAAGAACATAACAAAGTATTTCACTTTGACGGGAATTAGGAAGTATAAAAATATATATCTATCTGGGAACAAAACGGCAAAAGCGATAAGAACGCCATAGATTGCTCCCGATGCGCCAATTGTTGGACCAAGTGTTGGTTCGAAAATAGGAGCAAGCAGAAGTTGCGCAACTCCTGCAACAACGCCGCACATTAAATAATAGAACAGAAATTTTTTAGAGCCCCAAATATGTTCTATTTCCATACCAAACATCCATAGACCAAAGACCATATTGAACAAAATGTGCCAAAAATCTGCATGTATAAATTGATAAGTGAACAATTGCCAAGGATAAAAACCGTGGGCAAGCGGCATTAACCCAAACAGTTCTATCAACAATCCGTAAAGACTGATTCCGCCGAAATGGAACAATCTGAAAAAGCTCATCAGTAAGAAAATTAAAATATTAGTAATAAGCAGGGCTTTAATAACAGGTGGAAAGAACCTAAATCCGCCTAACATTGGCGGACGATAATAATTACTTTGATTGTAAGACATTTGTATTTTGAAATTTTATGATGTTCGATTTTGTGATGTGCAATTAAATGATTGACGATTTTATAATTTGCGATTTAATGATTTACAATGTTTTAATGTTCAATTTGATAATTTGCAATTTGGAAAATTAATGGAAGAAGCTGTCAGCTATTTGCCCACAACTTCTTTCATCTTCAAAATTTTGATATCTATTTTTATTCTTCTAACTCAACTACTTAAATACTTATTGCTCAACGACTCATTTATCATTCAATGCGGCAACACCGGGGAGAATTTTACCTTCTAAAAATTCTAACGATGCTCCTCCGCCGGTTGAAACGTGCGATACAGATTTATCGAGTCCGGCTTTAGCGATTGCAGACGCTGAATCGCCGCCGCCAACTACTGAAACCGCGCCATTTTTTGTCGCTTCTGCTAACGCTCGGGCAATTGCATTAGTTCCTTTAGCAAAATTCGACATTTCAAAAACACCCATGGGTCCGTTCCAAACAACTGTTTTTGCATTGACTATTTCACCTGTATATTGTTCGATGGTTACCGGACCAATGTCCATTCCCATCCAATCAGATGGAATTGAGTTTACATCGACAATTTTGGTTGATGATTCGTTATCAAATTTTTCTGAAACAATGCAATCTACGGGTAACAAGAATTTCACATGCTTTGTTTTAGCTTCATCAAGAATTTTTTTTGCAAGTTCAATTTTGTCTGCTTCTAATAAAGATTTGCCGATTTCCATTCCTTGCGCTTTGTAGAATGTGAATGCCATACCGCCGCCAATAAGCAGGGCATCAACTTTATTCATTAAATTTTCGATAACATCTATTTTGCCAGAAATTTTAGCGCCGCCAATAATAGCAACATAAGGTTTAGCGGGGTCTTCAACTGCGCTACTAAGATATTTAATTTCCTTTTCCATTAAAAATCCGGCTACTGCGGGTAGATAATGAGCAATAGTTTCTGTAGATGCGTGAGCGCGGTGAGCAGTTCCGAAAGCATCATTCACATAAATATCGCCGTACGACGCTAATTCTTTTGCCATTTGCTCGCGATCAGATGCTTCTTTAGAAGTTTCCTGTTTATGGAAGCGAGTATTTTCCAACATCAATATTTCGCCATCATTCAACGCGTCGACCATAGCTTTTGTTTCAGTTCCGATAGCGGCTGGGGCAAGCTTAACTGGCTTTTGAAGAAGTTTGGATAAATGTTCAACAATCGGTTTCATCTTATGTTTTCCTTCGATGAATTTAGCTTCATCAAACGGTTTGCTATCTTTTTCGGCTTTCTCTTTTGCTTTCTGTGTATCTTTTTTGGGATCGCCAAGATGAGACATTAAGACGAGACATTTTGGTTTTTTATCGAGCACATATTTTATAGAGGGAAGAGCGGCGCGAATACGTATATCATCTTGAATTACGCCGTTCTTAAGCGGCACGTTAAAATCGACGCGCATAATTACGCGCTTCCCTGAAAGCTCAACATCTGCAATGGTTTTCTTATTCATATTTCCTCCAAATCGAATTACTAACTTATTTCAAATTCCTTAGATAAAAAACGGGCTTGGACATATAATGTCTTCAGCCCGATGAAAAAAATCTGCCCGTAGAAATTAACAACGGGCAACGCTAATTATAATTTTGACGCGATCATTTCGGTTAAATCGACAGTGCGAACCGAATAACCCCATTCGTTATCGTACCACGAAACAACTTTGAAGAACCTTTTTTCGCCTTTTAGGTTATTCTGCAAAGTTGCGAGAGAATCATAAACTGATGAACGCGGATCGTGAATGAAATCTGTAGAAACGACTTCTTCTTTGCAATAACCGAGAATATTTTTTAGATAAGTTTCGGAAGCTTTTTTCATAAGTTCATCAATTTCTTCAATTGAGCTATCGCGCGCCGCGCGGAATGTGAGATCGACAACCGATACATTTAAGGTCGGGATACGGAACGACATACCAGTTAATTTGCCTTTTACCATAGGCAGAACTTCGCCAACCGCTTTTGCGGCGCCGGTTGTAGATGGAATAATATTAATTGAAGCCGCGCGACCGCCGCGCCAATCTTTCTTTGACGGACCATCGACTGTTTTTTGAGTTGCTGTTGTGGAATGAATTGTTGTCATCAATCCGGTTTCGATTCCAATTCCCTCTTTAATAATTACGTGAACTAATGGAGCTAAGCAGTTAGTTGTGCAGGAAGCGTTAGAAACTATGTGATGCTTTGCAGGGTCGTATTCATTTTCATTTACACCAATTAGAAGTGTTTTAACATCGCCTTTTCCGGGAGCGGTAATAATAACTTTTTTTGCGCCTGCTGTGATATGCCCCTTTGCTTTTTCAGAATCTGTAAATAAGCCGGTTGATTCTATCACAATATCAACGCCGAGTTCTTTCCATGGCAATTGAGAAGTATCTTTTTGAGCCATAATACATTTAATCTTGTGTCCATTAACAACAAGCACGTCATCGGCTTCCAAAGTGGGATTGCTTTTTTCGCTGGAAAGCGTTCCTTTGAAATGTCCGTGTATAGAATCATATTTTAATTGATAAGCGAAATATTTTGCATCGGTGCTTACATCGACAGCCGCAACGACATCGAGAGTTTTGCCTAATATTCCTTTATCAGCCATTGCGCTAATTATTTGCCTGCCAATACGACCAAAACCATTAATACCAACTTTTATTGCCATTTTAATATTCCTCCAAAGAGATTATGTTTAAGATTTTCGATTTCTTTGCTTTACTGCGTATTAAACTTAGACAGAAATCAGCGAAAATGCAAGAAAAGAGCTAATTAAGAATTTAACGAAAGAGTACTAAGAATTCTTTTTTTACAGATTTGCTAAAATCTACTGGCATACACTTGCTCGCTAAAGAATTAGAGAGGGGGAATTTAGAGGGACTCTTCGGAAAAATTTCTTGCAATTAACTTTAAAAGTTTATACAATTTACGCATAAGAATCCTTGTTCGACTCAGAACTACAAATTTGGAGGTACCGCATGTTAATCGAACAGGGATAAAAAATTAGGCAAATTACGGGCTATAGATTATGGAAGAGGTAAAAATACAGACAGATAGTTTGTATTCGGTGATGGCGCAGGAGATGCGTTTGAGGAATATTAGGGCACTCAAGTTCAAAGACAACGGAGATAGACACGTATGTGAGTCAACAAAGAATAAGCCAGGTACAAAGTCCTTTGGACAGAATAATGAGAGCAAAGTAAGAAAGGGTATGATTAGCATGCAAATATTGAACGCTAAACGTAATACGATTATTACAGAAGTAAGATTAACAAACAAAAAAGTGTATAATAAACAAAGTGTGGTTATACGGTAGTTATGTGCAATGTGCGCAACGGAGGTTAGTTTGAAAAGTATTATCGCATTATTT
>JBBIII010000117.1:0-5462 GCA_037446575.1 Ignavibacteriales bacterium | reverse complement strand
GGCGCTGGTTATGTTGGTCTTGTGCAAGGCGCTTGTTTTGCTGATACTGGGAACAACGTTATTTGCATGGATATTGATGAAAAAAAAATAAAAAGTCTTAATAGAGGAATAATTCCTATTTATGAACCTGGTCTTGAAGAATTAGTAAAAAGAAATTTTAAATATGGTCGTTTATTATTTACAACAAATCAAAGGTTAGCGGTAAGAAAATCAAAAATAATATTTCTATGCCTTCCAACCCCACAATCAGAAAATGGCGCGGCCGATTTATCTCATGTTGTCAATGTTGCAAAATCTATGGCAAAATATATAAATGAAGATAAGATTGTTATCAGCAAAAGTACTGTGCCTGTCGGAACTGTAGATAGATTGAAAAAAATCTATAAAGAATTTACTAAGTATAATGTAGAAGTCGTTTCTAATCCAGAATTTCTTAAAGAGGGGACAGCTATACAAGATTCTTTAAAACCAGATAGAATTGTAATAGGAACAAAAAACAAAAAAGTAATTTCAATATTAACTGAGCTATATGCCCCATTCATTAGAACAGGAAGTCCAATTCTCGTTATGGATGAACGAAGCGCGGAATTAACTAAGTATGCCGCTAATGCGTATTTAGCGACAAAAATTTCGTTTATGAATGAATTAGCTAATTTATGTGAAAAAGTGGGCGCTGATATAGATTGGATTAGAAAAGGAATTGGAAGCGACCCTAGAATTGGAAAACAATTCCTTTTTCCTGGTGTTGGTTATGGCGGCTCTTGCTTTCCAAAAGATGTTAAAGCTTTAATCAATACAGCTCAAGAAAATAAATTCGATTTTAGAATTTTAAATTCAGTAGATGAAGTCAATAGTAATCAAAAAAAGGTGCTTGTTCATAAAATATTCAATCATTTTAAGGGGAAATTAAAAGGGTTACACGTAACCATTTGGGGGCTTTCTTTTAAGCCACAAACGGACGATATGAGAGAAGCGCCCTCAATAGAAATTATAAATTCTCTGTTACAATTTGGAGTAAGAATCAAAGCGCACGATCCTATCGCTTTGTCGCGGGCAAAACAGATATATAAAAATCGAATAGAATATTATAAAAATAATTATGATGCGCTGAAAGGATCAGATGCCTTAATAATTATCACAGAATGGAATGAATTTAGAAAGCCAGATTTTTCAAAAATGAAATCATTAATGAAAAGACAAATAATATTTGATGGAAGAAATATCTATAATCCGAAAGAAGTTAAGGAGGCGGGATTTGTTTATTACGGCATTGGTCGAAAAAATGAATAAATATTAAGAGATGAAATTCATAATGTAGGTTGGAAAAACGTTAAGGAGAAAAGATGAAAAAAGCTTTAGTATGCGGGGCAGGAGGATTTATCGGCGGGCATTTAGTAAAAAAACTACGCAATGAAGGTTATTGGGTCCGTAGTGTAGATATAAAAGAGCATGAATGGTCGCCTAAAGCGGCAAATGAATTTCTAAAACTTGATCTTAGAATAGAAGATAATTGCCGCAAAGCATTATCAGTAGATGGCGGAACGTTTGATGAGGTCTATCAATTGGCGGCAGATATGGGCGGTATGGGATTTATTCATTCGGCTGAAACAGAGATAATGCACAACAGCGCCTTGATAAACATTTATATGACTGACTTAGCATGCGAAATGGGAGTACCTCGATATTTCTTTTCATCTTCGGTTTGTGTTTATAGAGATATGAAACCGGGTGAACCGGAAATGACTGAAGCAGAAGCAATTCCAGCAAATCCTGATAATGAATACGGTTGGGAAAAATTGTATTCTGAAAGAATAGCTATGGCTTACGAGCGAAATCATGGAATGAAAGTTCGAATTGCTCGTTTCCAAAATTGTTATGGTCCGGAAGGGACATGGACGGGTGGAAGAGAAAAAGCTCCAGCAGCAATGTGCCGTAAAGTGGCTGAGGTTGAAGATGGCGGTACTATTGAAGTATGGGGCGATGGGACTGCAGTTCGTTCATATACTTATGTAAGTGATATGGTAGATGGCATCTATCTATTGATGCATTCTGACCTAAAAGGTGCAGTTAATATTGGTTGTCCTCAATATGTTACAGTTGATGAATTAGCAAATACGGTTGCAAAGGTCTCAGGTAAAAAGATTACTATTAAGCATGTTAAAGGACCAGTTGGAGTTCAATCTCGAAATTTCTCAAATGAACGTATATATTCACTGGGATGGAAAGCTAAAGTATATCTTGAAGATGGAATAAAATTAACTTACCCATGGGTTGAACAGCAAGTTAAAGCTCATATTAAAAACAACAAATAATAGGAATAAAATAAAATGCTGAAACGCGCATTAATAACCGGAATAACTGGCCAAGATGGATCATATCTAACAGAATTACTTCTCGAAAAGAAATATGAAGTGCATGGTATAATAAGACGTAGTAGCTCATTTAATACAGCTCGTATAGATCATCTTTATAATAATCCGGAAATATATGGTAAAAAGTTATTTCTGCACTATGGCGATCTTACCGATACTAGTAATTTAAATCGGTTGCTTGAAAAAATCAGACCCGATGAAATATATAATCTCGCCGCTCAAAGTCACGTCAAAGTTTCATTTGAAGTTCCCGAATACACAGCCGAAGTGGACGCAGTTGGAACATTGAGATTTCTTGATGCAATACGAGAAACTGGAGTAAAAACAAAATTTTATCAAGCGTCAACAAGTGAATTATATGGTAAAGTTCAAGAAATTCCGCAGACTGAAAAAACGCCGTTCTATCCAAGAAGCCCTTATGGCGTCGCAAAACTGTATGGATATTGGATAATTATTAATTATCGCGAAGCTTACGATTTATTTGCTTGCAACGGTATTTTGTTTAATCATGAATCGCCAAGGCGTGGCGAAACATTTGTAACGCGGAAAATTACTATTGCGGCGGCTCGTATAAAATTAGGTCTGCAAAATAAATTATTAATGGGAAATTTAAATGCTAAACGCGATTGGGGCTATGCACCGGAATATTGTGAAGGCATGTGGAGGATGCTTCAACAAGAAGTACCGGATGATTATGTATTGGCTACCGGAGAAACTCATTCTGTGCGAGAATTTATTGATGCTACATTTAAAGAATTAGATATAGAATTGGAGTGGACAGGTAATAACGAAAATGAAAAAGGGATATCGAAAAAAGATGGTAAAACATTAGTAGAGGTGGATCCTCGTTACTTCCGTCCTACAGAAGTAGAATTATTAATTGGCGATGCCACAAAGGCAAAAGAAAAATTGGGTTGGAGTCCAAAGACAACATTTAGTGATCTAGCAAAGTTAATGGCGCGCGCAGACTTTGAGAAAGTAAAAAAACGAGGTTATTAAATTGGACAAAAACTCGAAAATATATATTGCCGGACATACCGGACTTGTTGGATCGGCGTTGCTCCGAAATTTAAAACAAAATGGATATAAAAATTTTCTATTGCGAACTATTGAAGAACTTGATTTGACGCGGCAACACCTCGTTGAAGAATTGTTTAATAATGAAAAGCCAGAATATGTATTTTTAGCGGCGGCAAAAGTAGGTGGAATCCACGCAAACAATACATACCCGGCTGAATTTATTTATAGCAATCTTCAGATTCAAACTAATATCATACATACATCATATTTAATTGGAGTAAAAAAACTCTTATTTCTTGGAAGCTCCTGTATCTACCCTAAATTGGCTCCACAGCCGATAAAAGAAGAATACCTGTTAGATGGTAAATTAGAACCTACAAACGAACCATACGCTATTGCTAAGATTTCCGGAATAAAAATGTGTCAATCTTATAATAAACAATATGGAACAAACTTTATTTCTGTTATGCCAACAAATTTGTATGGAACTGGCGATAATTTCGATTTACAGACCTCACACGTTCTGCCCGCGTTGATACGAAAGTTCGTTGAAGCGAAAAAAGAAAACCTTGCTTCTGTTACAGTGTGGGGCACTGGAAAGCCGATGCGTGAATTTTTGTATGTAGATGATTTGGCTGACGCTTGTGTGTTCTTAATGAATAACTATAATGACGGCGAAATTGTTAATATAGGTGTCGGTAAAGACGTATCCATTCAAGAATTAGCAAGCATTATTAAGGAAGAAGTGGGCTATGAAGGAAAAATCGTTTTCGATAGTACAAAGCCAGATGGCACGCCGAAAAAACTATTAGATGTAACAAAACTAAATAATATTGGATGGACTGCAAAAACATCGCTAAGAGAAGGACTTAGAAAAACTATTAATTGGTTTAATGCGTACAAACTTAAATAATAATAATCGATTGATATCTACAAAATTATTGTAGATAACTAAAATAGTTAGCAAATGAAAATAAAAATATTGTGGATTGAAAGTTTCCGAAGAGTAATTAAAATTAGCTATTTCCTTGAGAATAGCTTAATAATTCATACCTAAAAAAAAATATTCATAGTTACCGAAACTTTAAGTAGAAAAACCAATGTTTATTAAAAATGCTTACGAAGAATAAGAGTCAATTTTGCCATCCTTTGAATAATTTATAAAGCGTGTAGACATCTCAATGTGTTAAATGCAAAATATTTAGAACAATCACTTTAAAAAATAAAAGAATTAATGCGTGCGATTATAACTGGTGGAGCAGGATTTTTAGGTTCGCATTTATGCGACAAATTACTTTCCGAAGGATTTGAAGTAGTTTGCATTGATAATCTTATTACGGGAAGTACAAATAATATTAGCCATCTGTTAGGGAATGGAAAATTCAGTTTCATTCATTATGATGTAACAAATTACCTTTTTATAGATGGACAAATTGATTTTATTTTTCATTTTGCATCGCCAGCAAGCCCTATTGATTATTTAAAATATCCTATTCAAACATTAAAAGTCGGCTCACTTGGAACACTTAGAGCGCTTGGTTTAGCCAAAGCAAAGAAAGCTCGTTTCTTACTTGCTTCTACTTCAGAAGTCTATGGCGATCCACTTATCCATCCGCAAAGTGAAGAATACTGGGGAAATGTAAATCCTGTTGGGCCCCGCGGCGTGTATGATGAAGCCAAAAGATTTGCAGAAGCTATGACTATGGCTTATCATCGTTACCATAATGTTGAGACTCGCATTGTTAGAATTTTTAATACGTATGGTGAACGAATGCGAGTTGATGATGGCAGAGCTATTCCAGCTTTTATCTCTCAAGCTCTTAAGAATGAGGATATCACAGTGTTTGGAGATGGGACTCAAACAAGAAGCGTTTGTTACGTGTCAGATTTAATTGAAGGCATTTATAAATTGATGATGTCAGATTATGATTTGCCAATGAATATCGGAAATCCCGAAGAAGTTACTATTTTAAATTTAGCAAAGGAAATTATAAAACTGACTGATAGTAAAAGTAAAATTACATATAAAGACCTACCTCAAGATGATCCAAAAGTAAGACAACCGGATAT
>JBBIII010000116.1:0-5511 GCA_037446575.1 Ignavibacteriales bacterium | reverse complement strand
TTACAATTCAAACCACTTCGATAAAATATTTTGGGTTGGAGGGGGAAATTTTCTGTGAATAAATTCGTTGCGGTGTTCGTTGTAAGAGTAATCTTTTTCCCACTTTCTGATATTTTTTCTTATTGCGAATAATGACTCCAAAATAGACTCAACTTCTTGATCGGTGGTAGTCGGATGAATTGACATTCTCACCCAGCCCGGTTTTGTTGAAAGATCGCCATGATCAATTCGCTCTGTAATTGAATCTGAATGTTGCTTATCAACATGAAGCAAATAATGTCCGTAGGTTCCGGCGCACGAGCATCCACCGCGCATTTGAATTCCGAACCGGTCATTTAATATCCGGACAACCAGATTATAATGAATATCGTCAAAGTAAAAAGAGATAATTCCCAGCCGGTGCTCGATGGTATCTGCTAAAAGATGCAGTCCTGTAATATTCCTCATTTCTCTCATTAAATATGGAACGATTTCCTGCTCACGCTTGAGTATTTTTCTGGTATTCATTTTTTCTTTTAACTTGACAGCAAGCGCGCCGCGAATTGCCTGTAAAAAACCAGGCGTTCCACCGTCTTCACGTTCTTCAATATCTGGTTTGTAGCGATATTTTCCCCATGGATTAGTCCATAGAACCGTTCCGCCGCCGGGTTGATCTGGCGATTTAAGATGGTACAACTCGGAATCGAAAACCAATACACCCGATGAACCTGGACCTCCGAGAAATTTATGAGGCGAGAAAAATATTGCATCTAATTTTTCCAAAGGATCCTCTGGATGCATGTTGATTTGTACGTAAGGCGCTGATGCCGCGAAATCAACAAAACAAATTCCGCCATTCTTGTGCATAATTTTAGCAAGTTGATGATACGGAGTTTGTAATCCTGTTACGTTTGAACAGGCGGTAAATGAACCGATCTTCAACGGGCGATTTTTATATTTGAAAAGCAGTTCTTCTAACTTTGCAACATCTACTAAACCTTCAAATGTCGGTGGTATAACCTCTACGTCTGCAATTGTTTCGTACCACGATGTGTGGTTGGAATGATGTTCCAAATGCGTTACAAATATAACCGGTTTGCGTTCAGGCGGAATAGAAATGAACTGTTCTAACTGATCGGGATATTTTAATCCAAGCATTCTCTGAAATTTAACAATTGCTGCCGTCATTCCGAATCCGACGTTTAATAGAGCATCTTTTGCACTGGCATTAACATGACGCTTGATGATATCGTGCGCTTTGTGGTATGCGTTTGTCATCATTGTGCCTGTGATGTTTGTTTCCGTGTGTGTGTTTGCGACGAAAGGACCGAAGTCATCAACAATCTTTTTTTCTATCGGTTTGTACAATCTGCCGCTTGCCGTCCAATCTACATAAGTAATTTTCTTGCTGCCATAAGGTGAATGAAAAGTCTGATTGATTCCGACTATGTTCTTACGGAATTTTGAAAAGTATTTTTCGAGTTTCATATTACTTTGTCTGTCATTCCTGCGAAAGCAGGAATCTTGTTTATTGATTTTTAATGGATTCCCGCTAATGCCAAAGGCATGCCTTCGGCAAGACAAGCGGGAATGACACTTTACTTTTTTGGATGCACTTATAATTTATCACAATTAAATTTGTGATAATGCTTGTTCTAAATCCCAAATAATATCTTCCGGAGCTTCAACTCCTACAGATAGACGCAATAAATTTTCCGTAATTCCAAATTCCAAACGTTTTTGAAGTTCAACCCCGGAATGAGTCATAGTTGCCGGATGTTCTGCTAAAGATTCTGTCCCGCCAAGACTTACAGCAAGTCTGATCATCTTTAAAGAATCCAAAACTTTAAATGCGGCTTTCTCATCCCCTTTTATTTCAAAGCTAATCATTGCGCCAGATGATAAGCATTGTTTTTTGTAAATAGAATATTGCGGACTTGATTCATTCAGTAGTCCGAGATAATATACTTTTTGAACTTTGGGATGTCGGTTTAGAAAATCAGCCACAATTTTTGCTCCGTTCACAGCTGTTTCCATCCTCATTTTTAAAGTCTCGAGACTTCGCATCAATAGCCAGGTTGTCCACGGATCGGACATAGAGCCGTAAGCAATGCGCAATGTTTTTATACGATTAATTAATTCCTTCGATCCGAGACAGGCGCCTGCAATTACATCTGCATGACCGCCTATGTATTTTGTTGCCGAGTAAAGAACAAGATCAATCCCGAATTTCAATGGGTGTTGAAAAATTGGTCCTAGAAAAGTATTATCAACCATAGTAATAACTTTTCGATGAGGTGTAGAAAATTCTTTTGCTAAATTAACGCACATCTCAAGATCGATTAAATCGTTAGTTGGGTTTGCGGGAGTTTCAAGAAATATTACGGCTAACTTATTTTTTGCGTCTGCCTTTTCAACCAGCTCAATAATTTGATCTTTAGTATGTTTTGCGCCAAAATTTATTGTTTTTACTCCATACTTTGTAAGAACATGATCGAACAATCCATCGGTGCCGCCATAAATTGGTTCACTGGCAAGTATGAAATCACCGGGTTTTACAAATTCCATAACTGTTGTAGTAATCGCAGCCATACCGCTTGCAAACGCGGCGCAAGCTTCTGCCTTATCCCATAACGTTAATCTATCCTCAAGAATTTCCAAATCCGGATTGTTAATTCGACTGTAAATAAGTCCGGCTCCATGTTCTCCCGGCTGACGAATGCCATGCGCCATTTCAAAATATTCTTTACCCGACTGCGCGTTCTCGAACACAAAAGTCGAGGTTTGAAAAATGGGACATTTAACAGCTCCTTCAGACCATTCAGGTTTGTAACCATAGCCCATCATAAGTGTTTCGGGTTTTAATAATTTTTTCTTTCCGTTGGAAATAAGTTCTTTATCCATAGTGTCCCTCGTATTTAAATAGTTTAAACTTTATTCATTGGAAAAAAGGTACGAGAAAATTGTGGAAAGTCAATGAGTAATGATTATTTAGGTATCAATCTTTAATATGTTATCTAAGCTATTATTGGATTGATAAGAATTATTAGTATAATATTATAGGCATTCATTTTTTAGAAAGATCTTTTCGTATATATAACAAAATTATGCATTATGAGTATGATATTCATAACCAATAATGGCACACAATATGTCCAAATCGCAAATAAATATTATTTGGACAGGAGTTAAAATGATAATTGAATTACTTGCTGTGAAAAGATATTTGCCTATTTTACCATCTATATTGTTGTTTGTTTCATGCGCTACTTACGATAGTGTAAAATTTCAACGCGAGTTGGGTATCAAACTTGTTGATTCGTCGGCAACAAAAGAAACGGTTTTACTCTTTCATAATTTGAAACAATTATCAAAGAACAAAATTATTTTTGGTCATCAAAATTCTACTGAATATGGCATTGGTTGGGTCGGAGACTCGCTTCGCTCGGATGTTAAAGATGTTACTGGTTCTTTTCCCGGTGTCTATGGTTGGGATTATGAATCAATTCCTAAAAATGATACCGACAAGCTATTTCATCGTGTACCACAGCTTGTTAAGGAGGCTTACTCACGAGGAGGCATAAATACATTTTCTTGGCACGTTCAAAATCCTATTACCGATAATTCTTTTTATGATACTACAATAGCCGTTAAACATATATTGCCAGGCGGAGATTTTCATAAAAAATATTTAGGGTTGCTGGATACCTTGTATGAATATAACAGTCAATTTAAGTGTAAAAATGGTAGACCAATTCCAATAATATTTCGACCCTTTCACGAATTTGACGGACATTGGTTTTGGTGGGGGAAAAATTATTGTACGAAGGAAGAATTTATACAACTATGGAAAATGACTGTAGATTATTTAACAAAGCAAAAAAAGGCAAACAATTTTCTTTTTGCTTTTTCGAGCGATAGAAATTTTTGGACAGAAGAAGATTTGTTAGAACGGTATCCGGGCGATGATTACGTAGATATAATTGGCATGGATAATTATTTTGATTTTTTATTGTCAGGTGATAGCGTATTTTTTGTTCAGCACAAATTAAAAATTATTTCAACATTTGCTGAAAAAAGAAACAAAATTGCGGCATTTACAGAAACCGGCTTAGAAAAAATTCCAGACTCGACTTGGTTCACAAACATGTTATATAAAATGTTAGATCACGACAGTGTAAAAATCGCTTATGTAATGCTGTGGAGAAATGCGCATAAGGAGCATTTTTATGTGCCATTCCCCGGTCATCAAGCCGAAAAAGACTTTTTGGCTTTTCGTCGTAGACCAAGAATATTATTTGAAGAAGATTTGCCAAATCTCTACAAAACAATAATTATGACAGATCTTATCGCGAAGTTAAATAATAAATATGTAGAAAATCAGAAACATTAAAACGCGCTATTAAATATTAAAACAAAACGGATGGAGTCAATTATGAAAAATATAAATAGAATCTTTTTTGTTGTTTTAACATTGGTATTCAGTTTTGGGGTTTTATTCACACAAACCGCTAAGACTGTTAAACCTAAAAAACTTAAAAGCTGGTGGAATGAAGGATTTTGGGAGAAGCCATTGAATAGTCCTGATTCAAAAAAACTTCCTTTGATATCTGTAAAAGGGAATGTATTTGTAAAGCCGACTGGCGATACGATAATGTTGAGAGGCGTTTCAATATCTGACCCTGATAAACTTGATGATCAGGGATATTGGCAAAAATATCATTTTATGAAAATTAAAGAAATGGGGGCAAATATTGTTCGCATTCCAATACATCCAATTGCTTGGCGAATTAGAACTCCGGATAAATATTTAGCTCTACTCGATTCTGCTGTTCAATGGTGCACAGATTTTAATATGTATGTTATAATCGATTGGCATTCGATAGGAAATTTAAAAATGGGACTTTTTCAAGACCGATCTTATTATACTACAATATATGAGACGAATGAATTTTGGCGAAAAATTGCCTTTCATTTCCAAGGACACAATACTGTAGCATTCTACGAAATATTTAACGAGCCAACTACTTACTTTAACCAGCTCGGTAAAATTTCGTGGGATGAATGGAAAAAAATTAACGAAGATATCATTTGTATGATCCGCGCATACGATAAAGAAGTTATACCTTTGGTTGCGGCTTTCGATTGGGCATACGATTTAACTCCTCTGCACATTGACCCGATTGCAGCAGATGGAATCGGTTATGTAACACACCCATATCCTCATAAACGTTCAAAGCCGTGGGAGCCGAAATGGGATGAAGCTTTCGGTTTTGCCGCTTCAAAATATCCAATTGTTGCTACTGAAATAGGTTTTGTTTTAGGTAAAGAAGGAATGGCTGATAACGGCGAGTATGGACATGCAATAATTAATTATTTTGAAGAAAAAAATATAAGCTGGTTAGCTTGGGTTTTTGATCCGGAATGGATGCCGGCGCTCATTTCATCTTTGGATACATACAAACTAACAGAAAGCGGTGAATTTTTTAGAGACGCAATGCAAGGAAAGATAAGACCATTAAAATATTAATA
>JBBIII010000115.1:0-5753 GCA_037446575.1 Ignavibacteriales bacterium | reverse complement strand
TGTCTATCGTTTCCGAAACCATCCCAGATAATTTTTCCATTATAACCGGCAAGTTCACAATTTGATATTGTCTTTATCAACCTCCCTTTTATATCGAAAATTTTTATATTCAAAGTCGAAGTCATCATCGGAAGATTATATTCGATTATACAAAAATCTTCATGTCCGTCTCCATCTGGAGAAAAGGGATTGGGAGAAATCGAGAGCTTAGTTTTTTTGCCAGATGCTGAAGTCAGAATTGAATTTGGTCTTCCCGGAGTTCCCCCTGAAATTTCTGTGCAAGTGCTCCAATTGCGTGAATCGTTAGAGTTAATATCTGGATTTATCCGCTCTAACGATCTTCCTTTCGTATCTATTACATTTATATGATGCCACAATGAAGTATAACAAACGCTATCAACTCGATTACCGGTCAAATCTTTTAGAATGATCGCATCACCGTCATTATTCAAACTAAATCCGCCTGTGCGGTTGAGAATGATTAATTGATTGCTTGAATTCGCCAGATATGGAAAGAGTGAAAATATGCTCGAATCTGCCGCTATTACCAGATACGCGCCGGCATTTAGTATAAAAGATTGACTTGAAATTCTGAAAGAATTCACACCGCTCGCTGTCGCTTTATCATTGAATGTCCAGTTATATAAATCGACAGACTGGTTGCTTCTATTATAGAGTTCTATCCACTCATTCTGGCCGCTTAACGGTTCGGACATAAATTCGTTTATTATTATTAATCCCGTTTCGTATTCGACTCTGACCGAAATTGAGATAGAGTTATTTCGCAAGCGTTCATCTCTCCGCCAATTTACCAGCGCCAGTACGGTTGTTTCTCCTGAATTCAACTGCGCCAGAGTTTTGCTAATATTTAATGAATCTCCCGGAATAATATTCTGAGCTATTAAAATACTGTCGATCAACTCATTTTGTTCTCCGATAGAATTAAGATTATTGTCGGCAAAGAAATAGATAGTCATGCTATCACAGTTCTGCCTGCCAATATTTTTGATAGTAAGATTGAGAAGCGGTATTTTTTTATTATTTAAAATCTCCATTGCGTGTGTTAAGCCCGTCAATGCCAAATCGTATTCTAACCTTGCTGTGCTGTTAATTTTGCCGGGAGTTCTTCCCGATAAATCCAGCGAGGTCTTCCAGTTTGATGCAGTTGTGCCCGATTCATAAAAATCAATTCGCTCTAAAGATTTTCCATTTTGCCCTCCCCATGAAGGAGCGTACATTAAACTGTCTATTGTATTGGTCAATCTATCATAAATAACCACTGCATCCGAAGTTGTATTATTGAGAGCGGAGAAGTTTGAGATTATAAAGATAATATCTGGATGAAGTAATGCAAAATTCGCATCCTTCGCAATTACCTGATAAGAATTGGGTATGACAAAATAATCGGATGCTGATATTAATGTTTTAGTCGATACATTACTGTCGGATATTTTCCAGTTTTTAAGATTAATCGTATCGGGAGAATTATTGTAGAGCTCGACCCATTCGGGTTCATCACCCACCGGCGCATACATAATTTCGTTCACCAAAATATCTCCTTTAAGATTTCCGATATTAATTAGAGTGCGAATCGTATCATTATTTTTGTTCTCGTCATCGGCAAAATCTGCAACAGCAATAAACCGATGTTCGCCTGCTTTCAGAGGCAAATAAGCAATTGTACTAATAAGAGAATCCCTGGCATTTAAAGCAAACCCGCTGTTGATTTTAAATTGTTCATGATTTTCGGCGACATTATTAAAATTACCGTCATAGAAAAATTTAATTGAAAAATTCTCCGCCTTCAGTGCTCCATAGTTTTTTGCAGTAACTGTTAGCGATAATGTATCTTTACGTTTAGCATTTACAGGTAAATAAGTAATTTTTGATAAACCAATATCATATCCTGATGTTACCGTCAAAGAAATATCATCCATTCGTAAAACGCCTGTGTTGTTTGTGCTATCCGCGAGTATAATCCAAGCGAATTGAACATTTGGTTGAGAGTGCAATCCGCTATGCGAAAGATCCACAATCCGCTGTACATAGCTTGTTGTTGTAGTTATTGTATCGAATCGTGCGAGTAAAATTGAAAAGTTAACATTATCTAACGAAGCGCGAACTTCTAAACGGAATGGCACTGCAGTGCTTGTTCTGCGCTCATAGAAAAATAATTTATCGGGTAACCTTGAGCCGAAATTGAAAACAGGCGATATTAAAGTTTTAACTGAGCGATTACCAGTTGCAGAAACACAATTTGGAATTGATCGAGGTGAAGAAGCATAAGTTGTAAATCCATTTCCACTCCAACTAGAAGGTAAAACCGGAGCAGTAACTCCATCAAAATTTTCTGAATAAGGAAATGATGCAACTTGCGATGATGATTTAGAATATATTGCCAATACAGCAATAAAAGCGCTAAATACAAATTTTAATCTCACGGAATTTTCCCTCCCGTTGGTAATGATAAGTATTGATTTTAAGATACTGGCGATAAAATGTTACAAAGTTTTAGATTATTACGCAAGAGGCGTATTTTTTTCTTTTTCTACTGCTTTTTTGATGCCTTCTTTCTATCTTATCGCAATAAAATTTTCGTTAGACGGAATAACGTTTCGTATAACTAATAACAATTGTAAGGAGATACAATATGGCAGAATCAGTACTTGATAAATTTCTTCGATACGTTGCGATAGACACTCAATCAAAAGAAGATTCCGAAACCTATCCCAGCACTGCAAAGCAGTTCGATCTGTTAAACATGCTGGTAAAAGAGCTTAAAGAACTTGGTGTTCCGCAGGTTGAAATTGATGAGCACGGTTATGTAATGGCTACATTGCCGGCTAACGTGCAAACAAAAGCGCCTGCAATCGGGTTTATTGCACATGTAGATACTTCGCCAGAAGTAAGCGGCGCAAATGTTAAACCACAGATAATAAAAGAATACAAAGGGGGGGACATCGTTTTACCCGGAGATACAAATGTAGTAATCCGAGAATCAGAAAATCCGGCTCTGAAAACCGCACTTGGCAGAATGATTGTAACAAGCGACGGCACAACATTATTAGGCGCTGATGATAAAGCTGGCATCGCAATTATAATGACTGCAATTCAGACGCTTATAAATAATCCGCAAATTCCGCATGGCGATATAAAAATTGCATTTACTCCAGATGAAGAGGTCGGCGCCGGAACAAAATTTTTCGATATAAAAAAGTTCGGCGCGCAATTCGCTTATACACTCGATGGAGACACTCCGGGTGAATTAAACAAGGAAACCTTTAGCGCAAATCTTTGCATCATTACAGTTCATGGACGAGATATTCACCCGGGAACGGCAAAGAATATTATGATAAATTCTGTGCGAGTAATTTCTGATATAATTTCCCGGCTTCCAAAACATAAAGCTCCGGAGACTACGGAAGGTTACGAGCCGTATATTCATCCATATGTGCTCGAAGGCGGAGTTGGCAAATCATCTGTAAAAATTCTGTTCCGCGATTTTGAAACTGATGGGCTTACCGAATTAAAGAAAATTGTGGAAGGTGTAGTATCCGAAGTTCAACAAATTTATCCCAAAGCTAAGATTGATGTCGAGGTTAAAGAACAATATCGAAACATGCGCGAAGGATTATTAAAAGACCCGCGGGTTATTGAGTACTTGTATGAATCTGCTAAACGTTCTAACGTTGAACCAGAATGGAAACCAATTCGAGGCGGTACAGATGGGTCGCGTTTGACTGCAAATGGTTTGCCGACTCCGAATATTTTTACCGGCGGAAGTAACTTTCACAGCCGGACAGAATGGGTAAATGTTTGGGGCATGGAAAAATCTGTTGAAACTGTTTTGAACTTAGTGCAGATTTGGGTTGAAAAAAGCTGATTACATTATTGCTGAGTATATGAATAAACTGAAGATATTCATTAGCAGTGTACAATCCGAATTCGCAGAAGAAAGACAGATGCTATACGACTATCTGAATTCGGATGCATTGCTGAGTCGTTTTTTTGAACCTTTCATCTTTGAGAAGGCGCCAGCGGCAGACATCAATGTAACAACTGCTTATCTTGAACAGCTTAATATCTGTGATATTTATTTGGGCGTTTTTGGAAAAGAATACGGATTCGAGAATAATGATGGTATTTCTCCAACTGAACTTGAATTTGATTACGCGACTGCTACACATAAAACCCGGCTTGTCTTTATAAGTCGGCACGATGCAGGTGAAAGGCATACTAAGGAATTAGCTCTCATAAGAAAAGCAGAAGATGTCGTAGTACGAAATAAATTTCATGATCCTTCAGAATTGAAAACGGCTGTTTATGCAACATTGGTTAATTTACTTGAAGAAAAGGAGCTGATACGCTCCGGTCCATTTGATGCGACGATCTGCAGAGATGCAACTATGGCAGATATTGATCAGGAGCGCATAAAATGGTTTATCAACACTGCGCAGGCAAAACGAAGGTTTCCGTTTTCAGCAGAAGAGGCTCCTGAAAAAATTCTTGCACATCTTCATCTAATTAAAAATGGCCGCTTAACAAACGCCGCTTTGCTTCTTTTCGGAAAAGAACCTCAACGCTTTTTCATTACTGCTGAAGTGCGTTGTGCAATGTTTTATGGCAATGAAGCGCAAAAACCTATTCCTGCTTTACAAGTCTACAAAGGCGATGTATTTCAACTGGTTAATCAAGCAGTGGATTTTATTCTATCAAGAATTGATATTTCTGTTGGAGACCGAAGTCGGTCGGTGGATGCTCCGGTTGAATATGAACTTCCTCCATCGGCTGTTACCGAAGCTATAGTAAATGCTGTAGCTCATCGCGATTACACAAGTAATGCATCGGTACAGGTTATGCTGTTCCGAAATCGTCTCGAAATTTGGAATCCTGGGCAGTTGCCGTACCACCTCACAGTCTCGAAACTTAAACAAGCGCATGGATCATTCCCTCCTAATCCGACATTGGCAGAGCCAATGTATCTTGCCGGTTATATCGAAAGAATGGGTACAGGAATTCCTGATATGATCGAAAGCTGTCTCAAAGCCGGATTAAAAGAACCTGAAATATTACCCGAAGCAGAATTTAAGTTGATAATTTGGAGAAAGAGTCCGATTTCTGTATCTACTAAGGACAAAGCTAAAGTCTCCCAACAGATTACCCAGCAAGCCGCCCAGCAAGTTACCCAGCAAGTCAGGAATCTTATTTTAATATTTGAAAATGAAATGACCAGAGATGAGCTTCAGGAGAAACTCCAGCTGAAAGACAGAGAAAACTTCAGAAAGTTGTATCTGATGGAAGCATTAGGTTTAGGTTTCATAGAAATGACTATACCCGATAAACCTACAAGTCCGGAACAGAAATATCGCCTGACAGGTAAAGGCAAACAGCTGAATAAACATTTGAAAAGCAAAAAAAAATAATATGTGCAAGATTGTAATTTATAAAGCTGAAATTCTAACGCCAAACATTTTTACCGGCGGCTCTAATTTCCATAGCCGGACAGAATGGGTAAATGTTTGGGGCATGGAAAAATCTGTTGAAACTGTTTTGAACTTAGTGCAGATTTGGGTTGAAAAAAGTAAATAAA
Source organism: Ignavibacteriales bacterium (assembly GCA_037446575.1). GTDB lineage: Bacteria > Bacteroidota > Ignavibacteria > UBA10030 > UBA10030 > JBBIII01. Next base: position 163 of record JBBIII010000115.1, on the reverse strand, counting down.
AAGTTAAAAGTATAAAGTCAAAAAAATATTGCTATATACAAAATTCGGTAAGTAAATAGTAGAACAATGATGTTCTGAAAACTGACAACTGATAACTGAAAACTAAAGAAATAACAACAAGGAGTTCATATGGAACAACATACAACAATGAGCGGTCTTCCTG
>JBBIII010000114.1:0-5779 GCA_037446575.1 Ignavibacteriales bacterium | reverse complement strand
ACTTAAATAATTTTTACTTCCTCACAATTCAAAACTCAAATTCGATATTGAAAATGGTGATTTATCAAGTTAAGTTAGAAGCAACAAATAAATTAACTAAAATAAATTTATAGGTGATTTATGTTGGCAGGCATACATAAAGAAATGGCGTATCAGATTTTATTAGATCATCCTAAACAAAGCGCGTTGGAATTTTTATTAGCGGGTATTTCAAAACCAGAATGGAAAAAGAACGATGCTACTAAAATCAAGTGGCTTAAGGAATGGATGGATATGCCGGATAACAGTAGGCATTCTTCAAAAATGCGCAACGATCATTCATATAAATTAACAAAGGATTGCAATAGATTCAGAATTGTCTTTGCAAAAACAGGAGGCGACCAAGCGACAGTGGTATCGCGGCTAAAATATGCGGCGCGCAGCGCAAATGAATGGAAAGTGGAGGAAGAGTACAGAACGTGCGCTATAGAGATTGCTAAAAGTTTGCATTGGATAATTGATATGTGCGCTCCGCCTCACACAACTGCCGGATGGGGCACAAAAGAGCATTCTAAAATAGAATCGGATTTTGATAAGCTCTGGAAAAAAATTTACGACAAGAGTAAAATTAAGTTCGACAGAAAAAATGCTATAGACGATATATATAAGTGGGCTAAGCGCAATATCGAAAATCATTACGATATTAACATAGAACTGCATAATATTTATAAAATTGGTAAAACTATTAAGACTGGCAGAGGAGCGGAATTAGCTGAAAAAGTTATACTGAATTTAGCTCAAAACTTCGCAGATTATATAGCATATACTAACAAACGCATCAAATTCGATGATGCAATTACTAAGCTACCCACATAACAAACTTTTTCGTTATCTGCTTTTAAATAATTACGATTGACGCTTAAATAAAAAAAGTATAATAAGTAGTATCGGATAGAAGTATTATGGTTTTATTGTCCGATTATACACAAGAAAAAGTCATAGCCGATTATGATATTATGACGCTCAACTTTTTGGCAATCTCTTTTCTATCAAATTGCTTAACATAAGAGTTATCGGTGTTAAATTCTTTTGCCCGACTAAAAAATTCTTTTCCGTTTGCATTCAAGTGAAATAACATTCCGGCGTTAGCTTTTTCTAATATTCCGCCTACCTCTTCGTTTTCATCGCCGAAAGCGATAATAGGTTTTCCTGATCGCAAATATTCAAACAATTTGCCCGGCACGTGACGTTTTTCCGAAGCACAAACTAATAAATATGAAGCCGAGCCAATTTTTTCCAACATCTGTTCGTAAGGAAGGAATCCTTTATATTCTGTCCTATCTAATAACCCTGCTTCTTGAACCGAGTTCTTGATTGCCGGAGCTACAGTGCCCACAAAAACTATTTTCAGATTTCGTCCGTTATTAATTTCTCGTTTGAGCGTGCTCCATAATTCTTTCGGATTTTGATGATCGTATATATTTCCGGCATGCAATAATATTTCTTCGTTTGTTGTTTGTTTTGGTGAGTATGTATAAAATAGCCGCTCATCATATCCCCAATATAGTACGTGAGATTTATTTTGCACCTGCGGATAACGCGCTGTGTAATCTTCTTTCATACTTTCCGTTACAAATATTATATTAGCAGCTTGCTCTAATACAGATTTTTCTAAATTTCTATCAATCGCAACAGCTATTTTGCTTCTGTTGAGTCCTCGGTAATATGAAATATCTACCCACGGATCTATGAGAACAGGAATGTGCGGAATGCAAAACAAAGAACTGAGTTTTTTTCCTACTAACAATGTTGTATGAGGGGGCCCGATGGAAACTATGGCGTCAATCTTTTGAGTTTGTAATAACCTTTTACCCGCGCGTACGGCATTCCAATACCATCCGATTCTCGCATCAGGAATAAACAAATTTAATCTCAACCATACCGCGATCTGGTGCCTTAGACTTTTATTTGTAGTCGAAATAGTCTCAGAAGCAACTAAGGGGGCGTCTTTCTCTTTTCCAAGAAACCGGCGATATAGAGAAAATGGCTCGAGCGTTTTAGCTTTAATCACATGCAATTTTGGGTCAACTTTATTAAGCAATGATTTATCTTTTTGCGTAAATGTATCTTCGTCTGCCGTCAAAACCAACGGTTGGTAACCAAATTCAGGTAAATGACGAATTACTCCAAGCGGCCAGTGAAGTGTTGCCTTGCCAGATGGGGGCCAAAAGTATGTTACAAACAGAACATTTTTCATGTTGTATGAATGTATTGCGTTTTTAATGGAATGTCAAAATATTATATAAGAAGATTCTGGATAGATCAATTATTTTAGAAATCTTAAAATTATTTCATACATAGCAAAACAAAAAATATTTATTTATACTTCGACCTCCTTTTTTATTATAGAAAATGACGTCAAGATAAGCATAATAGTCACAATCCTTATTTCCAAAGCTTCGATGTCTGACACTTCTTGTTGCTAATTCTGAAGCAAGTGTCAGACATCAAGCTCATCTGTCATTCCCACACACACATTTGTCATTCCCGCATGCATTTAGCGGGAATTTTTATTTCATATTTAGATGTCAGACACTTTTCGTTGCTAATTCTGAGGCAAGTGTCAGACATCAAACTCATCTTCCTCCAAAGGCGGACAGTGGGAATGACAAGATTTCTTACTTTTTGGTCAACCTCCAAGCGGGTAATTAACGTCAATTGCAGTATCAGTTGCGATGTAATATACTTTTAAGGAAACGTACGACCTTCCGAAGGTCTGTGAGTAAGACTTTGCGCCTTCGGAGGGGGTATTGACTCCAGTTGCAAACACCACTTGCAAATAAATCTACTTAAAAAGTTCAATGGGTTTTAAAAAACACTTTAGTATAGCCGCTGTTGCTCCCCAAATTTTATACCCATTGTAATAGTAAGTATATACATGAAGAATTTGTTTATTTCGTATATGAGATTCCATGCGCTCATTTTTCTGATCAAGAAAAAAAGTTATTGGAACAATAAGGACTTCCGATACTTCATTAGGATTAAGAATGAATTGTGGTTTTTCTTCCAACAAGCCAACAACTGGAGTTATACAAAACCCGCTCGGAGTTTTATAATCATCCAATAACCCTATAACTTCAACAATGTTACTGACTACTCCGATTTCTTCTTCTGTTTCCCGAAGCGCTGTATCTACAATATTGCTATCTGATTTATCCATGACACCGCCCGGAAATGAAATTTGTCCCTTATGATGCTCAACAGTTTCTGTGCGCTTTGTAAAAAGAATGTATAATTCATTCTTCTCAAAAAAAATCGGAATCAAAACGCCGGCGCGGATTAATTCTCTATCATCTATAGCTTTTCTCTTATTTGCTTTATAAAATGCCCGAATTTTTTCTATTGTCAGCAACATTTTTAATTTACCAAACCAGAGCAACTTTGCTTATGGAGCAAATATTGAAGCATCCCTTAATAAACTTGTTCCACTTAATAACGGAGTAGGGAAAGATAAAAGTTCTCCAATTGTAGGCGCAATATCGCAAAGAGTACGCTTGTTCTGTACAATTTTATTTAATGGAAATCCCTTCCCAACTGCAAGCATTATAATATGCTGGCATCCTTCGCATTCATCGCCGTGGTCTTCAAATCCGCTATTCTCGTCATCATGTCTCCCATGGTCATTTGTTACAAACATTGTTGTTTTGTTTTTATAAGCCGGAGTTGATTGAATTGTCTTCCATATATCATACACAAGCGAGTCTGCAATTTTTAGCGCAGATATGTATTTGTTCCAATCACCCGAATGACCTCCTCTATCCACATCCGGCAGGTTGATTAAAGTTATTCTCGGCCGCATTTTTAAAAGAACCTTTTTAAATCTTTTAACTACTGCTATGTCATCTTTTTCAACGATAGAAAGCGCTTTATATTTCTTCCCGTATTCTGGGTGTGTACTATGAGAAATAACATTCAGCTTTTTCTTGCCAACAATTGCCACACACAAAGATTCTGAGGCCCCGGTGGCTTTTCGGAAATATTCAAATATTGTAGGCATATTTGGTCTTTCAATTCCCTTGTTGTCGATATTCTGCCAGGTTCCTGTTACAATCGAAGCATGTCCAGGGTCGGTTGCCGTAATTCCTTCGTTTCTGAAATTCGTCCATATTGTTCCGTTGGGTCTCATCTTATTCCACATATTCGGAATATATTTTCCTTTCGATTCGAATGTCTCTGAGTATCTCGATCCGTCTATCACAACAATTACAACATTCTGACTGAAGACTAAAAAATTAATAATGAACATTAAACCAAGCGTTACTATCACTAATCTATTTTTCATGTTTTCCTTTTAATGTATGTTCTGGTTTCTTATTATTTGTTTTAACAACGGATTTTAATATAAAGTTCAAATTTTATCTAATGCTTGATTAAAATCATTGATTAAGTCATCTATTTCTTCAACTCCTATAGAGATTCTTATCATTCCAGGTGTTACACCATGCCGCTTCAACTCTTCATCAGACATAAACACGTGTGATGAATACACCGGGATGCTGACGAGCGTTTCTACTCCGCCAAGCGACATCGCATTGACGGCAATTTTCAAATTATCGCAAACTCTAACAACGGCTTCAACAGGCAAAAATTTCTTAGATGATTTTACTTCTATTGTAAACATTCCGCCAAAACCACTCATTTGCTTTTTTGCTATTTTATGATGTGGGTGTGATTGAAGCCCGGGATAAATAACTCTATTGATCTTTTTATGTTTTTCTAAAGCTTTTGCAAGCGCCATGGCGTTTTCATTTTGCTTATTGACCCTCAATTCAAAAGTCTTTAAGCTTCTGCCGAGCAAATATGCCGCAAATGGATCAGCACAGCCGCCATGGTATTTTGCAAGTGTTCGCACCTTTTTGATGTAATCATTTTTTCCTATTACAACTCCGGCAAGAAGATCACTGTGTCCGCCTAAATATTTTGTAGCGCTTTCTGTTATTACATCAACGCCCAGCTCAAATGGATCTTGATTGAGAAGAGTTGCAAATGTATTATCAATCATAGTAATAATTTTCTTTCCGGTTTTCTTCTCTGCTTTTTTTGCTTGCTTAACAATCTCTGCAATATCAATAATATCGAGCGTTGGATTTGTCGGTGTTTCAAAATATATAATGGATGTTTTTTCATCTGCCCTTTTAACAATTTCATCTAAACCTGCCGGATTAATAAATCGCACATCAATGTTTTGTTTGGGCAGTTGATCTCTCATCCAGCGATATGTGCCGCCGTACAATGCCGGCGTGCTGATTATGTTATCTCCCGATTTTGTAATAGCAAGAATTGCTGTTGTAATTGCCGCCATTCCCGATGAAAATAACGCCGCCGCTTCAGCATTAGCCATCAACGCTATTTTTTCCTCAACGTCTTTTACAGTCGGGTTGTGATAACGTGAATATACATATACATTTGGATCTCCCTTCGCATATCTTATTGCATCTTCAGATGTCTCAAATCTATATGTTGAAGTTTGATAAATTGGCGTGGCTACCGGTCCTTTGAAAGCATAAAGCTTATTTCCATGTATCGCCCGAGTAGCTATAGAATTTTGATTTTTACGTTTTGCCATTTTTTCTGCGCCTTATATTTTTTAGTGAAAGTTAAAATAAGTAAAAGGTTAATAGTCCGCAACGGCTACTTGCTGTTACGAACATTCTAAATTAGATTATCTTAAATAAAAATGTATTTAAGAGACTTCTGAAATATTAGTTCTCGCAACGACGCAACGAACGCAATGTTATGT
>JBBIII010000113.1:0-5983 GCA_037446575.1 Ignavibacteriales bacterium | reverse complement strand
GATAGCAGCAAAATTAACTGGTCAATTGTTGTAATAAAATCAAATTTTTCTCGAACATCTTTCTGCGCCTGTTGTGATAAACGAAAGCAAGTCTCTGGTGAATCAAGAAGAGCGATAATTTTCTGAGCTAGTGCGCTGGCGTCTCTTGGTGGTATCAATAGTCCGTTAACATTATGCTGGATAATTTCTGGAACTCCCCCTGCATTTGTCCCTATTACTGGTTTTCCCATCGCCATAGCTTCAATTAATACAAAACCGAAAGTTTCTGAATGCGAAGGAAGAACAAATATATCGAAAGCGCTCAATATCTCTGGAGTTCTGTCGGTAAAAGGAATAAATTTTACATAAGAATTTAGCCGTAATAATTGACATAACTCTACTAAACGCTGACCGTACAGGTTGTTATCAGCTGTTGTATCGCCTACAAAAACAAAAAATGCATCGGATTGTTTTTTAATTATCATAGGTATAGCTCTAATTAATTCCTCCTGTCCCTTCATCGGGTCGAGTCTTCCTAATGTCCCTATAATTTTTTTATCTTTTGGAAAATCAAATTCACGTTTTACTTTTTCGGGATCATAAAGCAAAGGATTAAATCTGTTCATATCTGTGCCAATCGGAATGGCTATTATATTATTAGCGGAAAAATTTGTTCTCGCCGCCGCTTCAATTTTCATCCTTTCTGTTAGTGTGATCCATTTTGTAAGTTTGGAATACACCCAAGTATGAAAAAAGTCTTTTTTATCTATACCTGACTGCATCTCCTGATAAAAATACAAACTGATTTTCGAGTAAAACATTTTAGCAATTGATGCAATATGAATATCCTTCGACTGCATTATCAAAGCGATGTCAACTTTTTCTTTTTTAAACACTTGAGCAAGTTTATAAACGGCAAAAACATCTCCATACTTTATTTTAGGTTGAATATGAACTATCTGGAAATTCTGTTCTTTAGCAAACCTTGATAAAGGCGTGTTAAGCGGAACAATAATTATTGGTCTGATATTTCGCGCACGGAAACCCGATGCAATTCTCAGCACGCTCAATTCCAAACCGCCGTATGATGATGAAAAGCAAATAAATGCGGCAGACTTCACTTTCTCGTTATCCTTATCTAATTCAATTAACAATGTAATAGAATAAAAAATTATCGTTCAGTCAATTTTATTCCGGTTTGTATTGCACAATATTATTGTAGAATCGATAGCAGATAGATATACAGCTTACTTTCGAATTACTTTTACGCTGCCTAATCCCGAAGAAATTTTGATCGTTAATCGTTTGAATGCCTCCCTGAAATCATCTGTTTCATAAATTCCTTTACGAATTTTCGTAAAATCATCATCTACGTTAAAGCTCGAAAGCCAATTATCATCATAGGTTAATTTTGTAGGAACAGATTTTGGGATATATATAGAAATAGCGCCAAGACCAACCTCTACTTCTACATTACTGCTTTGATGATATTTACCGCCGAAGTCAAGTTTATATGCACCGACTCCGCCGCTGAATCTCATCTTTTTAAAATTTAGATTGCCAAGATTGACAGCATGGAACTTACTTACCCCTGATTCTATAGTTACCTCCTCGGCTAAAATCGGATTTGGGCTATTGCATTTTATCGTAACATCGCTTGCCCCTGTCGATATTCTCATCTCTTTAACTCTCAATTCGGTAAGATCAATATCTCCTTTGCCTGCGCCGAATTCAACGTCAAAAGAAATAGGAATGTTTGGGTTTAATTTTATGTCGATATGCCTTCTATCTGATTTGTCATCTTTTTTATCAACCCAAAAACGCGTCGATTCTTTTAATTTTATTCTTAACGTTCCTGTTTCATCGGAAAGGTCGTACGAAACATAAATCTTCTGTTTGTCATCCTCTCCTTCGTTGAAATCAATAACGGCTACTTTGTTCCGGTCGCCCTTCTCGATCGAAATACTTCCGAATGAAACGTCAATTATTAGTCGAAGTTCTTTTTCTTTTGATAAACTGAATTCGCGGTGTTTTATCTGAAAGGCATAAATTGATATTGTAGCCGTTAATGTAAGAGTTAATAATTTCAGCAAGTTATATAAAACCGATTTTCGCATAATACTTTCGATTTGCTAATTCCTATTTTACCTACGAAAATGATATATACTAAGTTGCATTCTAATAATGCCGCATTTTGCTTTTTAGTTGTTTATAAAGCAATTCTCGTGCTCTAAAAATATGCGCTTTTACAGTGCCCAATGGCAGTTTCAATTCTTTTGCAATATCACGGTACTCTTTTTCGTCAACATGACGCATAAGAATAACCTGCCTATATTTGGAAGGCAACGAATTCATTGCCTCGTTTAGCATATTAAGACGCTGTGATGTGATTAGACGTTGATCTGGTTCTAATTCTGTATCAGGTAATTCAAATGAATAATCGCTGTCTTCAGATTCAATTGGTTTATTTATAGAGAAAGTTTGTAGTTTCCTTTTTCTTACATAATCAATAGCATTATTGGTTGCTATTTTAAAAAGCCATGTAGAAAAGGCGTATTCATTGTTGAAATTCGAAAGCGAAATAAATGCTTTTATGAATGCTTCTTGCGTAAGGTCTTCAACCTCTTGTTTTTCTCTAATCATTCGATTTATTAAGTTGAAGATAGAATCGTAATATTTTATTCTTAGTTGGTCGAAAGCTTTTTGCTGTCCGTTAAGAGCTTGCTTGATTAACCGCAAGTCCTCTTCGCGAGATTCTAAGCGCTTTCGCTCTGCTGTATCCGATGATTTAGTTGAAGAATGCGCAACATTCAATAGTTTGGTATGTTTGTGCTTTATTTTTGGCATTCTTCAAGGTTTAGCATTGCGTATTTTTTTCTGGTTTATGTTAGCAAAATTTGTTTAGATGAGCAAGAATTCAGATTGGCAAATAAATCTTATTTATGATTATTACATAACTTTTTATCGCCGTAAATAAATTCTATATCGGTTTTTGTAGGGGCTGACATAAATTCAATAATATTGAAACGATGAAACTCTTTAATCAATTCTTGATGATAGCTCCCTTCAGCGCATATCCAGAATGTGCTTTTCCATTTCCAAAGCGCCAAATTGGTGTAATTTTCTTTAGATGTGAAAAACTCGATGAAACTCTTCCTTAATTCCTCCGGTTCATTACCGGCTAATAGATACCACTTAATCATATTCTTTGAATTTATTATTTTTAAATAAACTTATATTAAAAACAATTGTAATTCAACTTTGAACTAAAAAAATTTGTGAAAAATACCGATTATATCCCATCGGCGCTTACCGTTTGCATAACTGATTGAATTTGGGTATTATTATTCTGAAGTCGTTTATGATGAATAAAATTTTAATAATAAATTATTGTATAGTTACAGTTCGATAGTCCATTCCGCTAAAATGTATATTTAAGGATAACAAAAACAAAAGGCGGCTTTTAATTAAATGGAATTCGCACGCTTATCTAATCACATTCACACCATAATATTCTATGTTTATTACATTTGAAGGGCTTGATTATTCCGGAAAATCAACACAAGTAACATTGCTTTCCGACCGCTTATCGAGAAACGATTTTAAGGTCATTGTTTTAAGAGAACCCGGAGGAACTGAAATTGGAGAAAAAATAAGAAAAATCTTACTCGATAAAACTAACACTGCTATGAATGAAGCAAGCGAGTTATTGCTTTTTTCTGCAAGCCGTTCGCAATTGGTTCATGAAGTCATACAGCCGGCTTTGGATGCCGGAATGGTAGTAATCTGTGATAGATACTACGATTCTACAACGGCGTATCAAGGCAATGGGCGCGGTATTTCCTTAGATGTAATTAATACGCTTAATAAATTTGCAACAGGCGGATTGACGCCGAACCTTACTTTTTTTCTTGATATTCCAATTAAGGAAATTGAGAAAAGAATTTTAACCGCAAAGAAGAACCGGGATAGAATGGAATCGAACAATATTGAGTTTTATGAAAAAGTGCGCAATGGATACCTTCAAATTGCCGAAAAAGAACAACGTTATTGCATTATAAATGGAATGCAGGCAATTGATGACATCCACGAATTAATATGGCAGAAAACGACAGACATTATTTCTGCAAAAAAATAAATTTGGAGCAATATACTATGAAATACAAATTTTGTAAGAAATCTCTTTTTAAATATTTATTTACTTGTATGTTGGTGCTTATAATTGCGATTCTATCTTTTGGTTTTACTAATAAAAATGAAAGCGCTGACTTCTTTTTAAAAATTTATAAAAGCATCGATGTGTTCAGCAAAGTCTATAAAGAAGTGGCAATTAATTATGTTGATTCACTCAATCCCGATGATGTAATGCGAAGCGGAATAGATGGAATGTTGAGATCTCTCGATCCTTATACAGTTTTTATTGGTGAAAAAGAAAACGATGAAATCGATTTGGTTACCACAGGTAAATATGGGGGGGTTGGTATATCAATTGGTTTGCGGGATGGTTACATAACAATAATAAATTTATTAGAAGGTTATTCGGCGGCAAAGCAGGGGATAGAAGTTGGTGATAGAATAATTGAGATAGAAGGAAAACAGACTAAAGGCATGACTTTAGAATCGGTTCGTTTGTTAGTGCGAGGCGTTCCTGGAACAGAAGTAAAAATGAAAATTGAGCGGGAAGGCGAAAAGAAACCTATAGAGTTTGTCCTTTTGCGGGAGGAGATCTCTGTGCGAAACGTTACATATTCCGGCTATGTAGAAAATGGCATAGCTTATATACGGCTTGAAAGGTTCACGCGCACAGCGGGAGAAGATATACGTGCCGCAATCAAAGAATTACGCACAAAAGGCGAGCTTAAAGGATTGATTTTAGACTTGCGTGATAATCCGGGCGGTTTGCTCGAAAGCGCAGTGGAGGTTTTATCTAAATTTGTGGCGGAAAATAGTTTTATTGTTTCAACGCGCAGTCGGAAAATCGATTCGGAGCGAAAATATTATACAACCGAAACGCCAATGCTTAAAGATGTCCCACTCGTTATAATGGTCAACCGATACAGCGCAAGTGCAAGTGAAATTGTAAGCGGCGCTATTCAAGATTTAGATAGAGGAGTAATTATAGGCGCAAAGACATTCGGTAAAGGATTAGTGCAAACCATAACGAGACTAACAGAAAATTCATCGCTTAAGATGACGACCGCACGTTATTATACACCAAGCGGTAGATGCATTCAAGAAATAGATTATTGGCACAGGGATAAAGACGGAAATACAACGACAGTGCCGGATAGCTTAAGGCGCGAATTCCGCACTGCAAATAACAGAAAAGTACGTGAAAGCGGCGGTATTATGCCCGATACAGTAGTTGTAGATACTACGCAAAATTTATTTTTGGATGAATTATATCGCAAGTCCATGCTTTTTAAATTTGCAAATCATTTTGCTTCAGAAAATAAGACAGTGGCAGATAATTTTGAAATAACAGACGAGATTTTAAAAAAATTTGAAACATATCTAAAAGATAAAGGATTTGAATTTCAGGAAGAGGGAGAATTAAAACTAAAAGATCTGCGCACGATTTCAATTAATGCGCGGTACGATAATTCTTTCATCGATGGTATTAATAAGTTGGAAACGATTTTAAAACAAAATAAAGAACGTCAAATGCAACGCTATGCTGAAGATGTTAAAAAAGTTTTAAAAATAGAGATACTTGCAAGATTAAAAGGGGAAAAAGCTCGTTTTGAGGCATCATTTCCACATGATAAACAACTTCAGTCCGCTGTAGGAATATTAAAAGACAAAAAAATATATGATAAAATTCTATCTGTAAAGAAAAGATAATTGTTCAGTGCGATTATAGTAATGAATAACATAGAGAACGATATGTGATTTGCTTTTCCCAACAAAAAGAAATTTAAAAGGAGGGATGCCATAAAGCGGCGTTTGAATTAATGTTATTGAATCTGGTAGGGGCAATTCATGAATTGCCCCTACATGAATT
>JBBIII010000112.1:0-6020 GCA_037446575.1 Ignavibacteriales bacterium | reverse complement strand
TAATTAAAAGGGGTTCAACATTTTACAAAGGAGCTATATCATGAGCAAGTTAATTAAATTGGGTGTTCTTTTATTTACCATCACAGTTTTAGGTTATGCGCAACCGGCAAGCACGACCGCAAATATAACTGCAAATGTAAATGCAACGCTTACAATAACCAGAACTGCTGATCTGACAATAGGCGCAGTAAACCAGGGGCAGACAAGAACTATAACTTCGCTAACAGCAGGCGCCGCAACATTTACTGTAACAGGAGCGGCAAATGCGTCAACAACAGTAACTGTTACTTTTCCGTCAGAATTGACATTTGGGACAAATACGATGCCGTTCGCAGGACAAATACCGCGTTATAATAGTGTCGCTACTCAAACATCTTCTATTGCTTTTCCAGACTTAACAGGCGGTACAGCAACATCAAATGCTAGCGGTAATCTATTTCTGTGGGTTGGCGGCGGAGTTACAGCAAGCGCATCGCAAGCCGTTGGCGCTTATACCGGAACTTTAACTGTATCTGTTACTCAACCATAATTTTCGTTATTAGTTAAATATTAAAAAAGGAACTGTTGAAAAATCGGCAGTTCCTTTTTTTGTTAATTGATAATCAAATATCCTTTTAATACATTAACGCGGTGAAGAGTCTTCTAAAAAAAATATTTCTCTTATCTTCAGTTTTTATTATACCTATTAATGCGCAAGAAACAGCATCAGCTACAGCAACAGGTTCATTTTCAGTATTAGGTTATACAACGGTAACGCGGCTGGCTGATCTTATGTTTGGTGATTTAGTACTTGGAGATAATACAACTGTTCAACCGACATCACCTAAGGCAGCTCAATTTTTATTTAACGGAAGTCCAAATACTAGAGTGCAAATTAGTATAACTTATCCGCGTGATTTGACTTGTGGAAGCAACACACTTAGATTCCACTCAACGTCAGCAGTGTTTAACACTATTTCAAATCCAACAACTGCAACTCCATTTCTTGAGGCAACCGGCGGCGAAGCGACTACGGGTAATGACGGAAATTTATATATATGGGTAGGTGGACGTGTAATGGCGAAGAAAAAGCAACCTGTTGGAAGTTACAACGGATTAATGAAAATTATAGTGGTACAGCCATGAGATTTATGTATATAATTTTGTGTTTATTCCTCGGCAATTCTATATTTTATTGTCAACAAAATTTATCTGTTATCAAATTAAACGATATATATTTTGGTTCGGACTTCGGCGGCAAAGAAAAACGGCTTAAGCACACAGATGATGGCACGGCAAAATTTCAAATCCACTCAAAAATTGAAACTGATATTGTAATAACAATACTGATCCCCAATTATTTTATAAATGCTAATGGTTTAGAGAAAATACCAATAAGTTTTAGCGATGAAAACGCCGGATGGTCAACAGTTGACAATATTTCATCTCGTATTACATTCGATCCACGACAACCTTTAATTTTATCTATTAAGGAAAATCAAATTATTTACGTTTGGATTGGCGGTATTTTGCATCCTTCTCAATCACAACGCAGTGGAAAATACACAGGTAATATAACGCTAACAGTTCAAACACTTCCGAGAAATTAATTATGCGTAATTTATATTGGCTCATTCTATCAGCTCTATTAATAACTGATGTATCGGGGCAAATTTCTGTGGCTCCGCCCGCTTTATTCATGAACCAGAACAATCGCTTCGGAACATTCATTATAGAAAACAAAAGCGGTGAACCCCAAGAAATTTCCATAAGATTTCGGTTTGGTTATCCTGCGTCAGATTCCTTAGGCAATTTGTATATGCAATATGACGATACAACGGCAGAAACAAAATTTTCTTTAGTAGAATGGATAAAAGGATTTCCTAGAAAATTTGTTTTAGCTCCAGGTTCACAGCAAATTGTGCGATTAACAGCACAACCTCCTACAAATTTAGCTGACGGAACATATTGGGCACGGATTATTACAAGCGCGCAACCGCAGGCTTTGCGCATCGACACTGTTCGCGCGGGAATAATTACACAAATTAATATTGTATTCGAACAAATTACTACAGTTCTTTATAACAAGGGAAATTTAAACACGGGCATAGATATTTTAGATCCGTTTATTGTGGAGGATTCGGTAAATGTAAAACTAATCTGGAAAATCGAAAAGAAGGGAAATTCTCCCTACTTTGGGACCGCTGAAGTGAAACTTTTTGACGAAAACGGAAATTTAGTTGATGAGACTATTGAAACACTCGCAATTTATTTTTCTATGAATAAAAAAGCTGTGTTTAATAAAAACAAATTAAGACGCGGTAAATTTTCGGCAGAAATAAAGTTCACAACCGAAAGAGATGATATTGCACCTAATAATATCATTCAACTTCCTCCTGTGATTATGAAGTATTCATTTACACTAAAGTGAAAAAGAAAGCATATTGTAGGCATAAGTTATATAATCCCAAGCGCCAGCATAATCTGTTAGCGCATAATAATGTTCTTTCTTATTGAAGGTTAAAAAAATTGCGCATTTATCTTTCTCAATTACGCTCAATAAAGTTTTCAATTATTTTAATCCTATTATATTCAAATCAATTACTATCGCAAACTCAAACTCCCGCCAACACCGAAATTCAAGAAGTATATCTTAATTTTAGTTATTCATTGGGATTGGTAAACTCTATTGTAACGGCAATTTACGTCGAGCCTAAAGTTTATTTGCCTGTGTCCGAGATTTTTCGTCTATTAAAAATCAATTATACTTTCGATAAAAATTCAGGAACCATCACAGGATTTTATATTGATCAAAAACGCAAATATGAGATGAATTTTCGGATGAGAAGGGCGTTTGTCGATACGACACATTTCCATATAGAATCCGAAGAATTCTATTTTTATACACTCGATGCTTATATAACGCCAAGTGTGTTTGAGCGTTTATTTAGACTTCGTTTTAGAATTGATTTAAGCCATTTAACATTATCGTTAGAAACGGAGGAGGAACTGCCAATTATTGCTGAGAAAAAACGCGAACAAAGACAAAAGATGCTTGAAAACCAAACAGCTACTCCAATAGACTATCCTTTATTATTTCCTCGAAATAAGTATTTACTAAATGGCGGATTTTTAGATTATTCCCTAACAACCGCAACAACAAAAAAATATAATAGCTATGGTTATGATATTCGAAGCGGTTCAATAGTAGCAGGCGGAGATTTGGAATTATCAGCGAATGGTTATTATAAAACTTTGGCTACATCAAATATGTCTATGGAAGGACGTTGGCGGTATGTCATCGATAACACACCCTATATCTCAAATGTAAATGTTGGATATGTGAACGCATCGGGACTTTATTCACGAAGCATTAAAGGAATCCAAGTTTCGAACGAACCCGTACAAATTAGAACAATGTATAGAACGTATGTAATTGAGCAGAGGACAAATCCGAATTGGATAGTTGAACTTTATCTTAACGAAACTTTAACTGCAGTTACGCAGGCAGATGCCTTGGGAAACTTTCGCTTTGTTATTCCATTGACTTATGGAACTACAAATTATTACTTACGCAGTTATGGACCAACGGGCGAAATAGTAGAGGATAAACAACGCATACAAATTCCATTTTCATTTGTACCATCGGGCGAAATAAATTATACAATCAGCGCCGGGGCTTTGCGCGAAAACAATTATCGCTACTCCCAAACCTCGGTAACGACAGGATTGACTTCCTGGTTAACTTCGAGAGTGCACATAGAATATATTAATGACACAATAAGTTCAAAGCCAATAAGTTCCGTATCACTATTTTCTTGGCTTAAAAATAATTATATCCTATCACTTGATGTCGCTCCAAATGCTTTATATCGGGCAGAATTAACCGCAATATATGCATCGCATGCATCGGCAAGCATTTCTTTTACTAAGCATTCACAAAATCTATTTTACAATCCATCAAACGCTCTCTCTGATATACAAACGTCATTCTCAATACCGTTATTCTTAAAATCAACTCCTAGTATATATCGGCTTCAGGCAAATCGGCGCAATTATCGCAACGGCGCAACAACTTTTTTGACTACTGGGGCAACTTCTACATACAAACAGTTTAATGGAACAATTGAATATCGTTATTCTGAACTAAAATCAAATATATTTATGACTATGCGCGAACCGCAATTATTAATGTCATTTTTATATTCGATATCACCATTAAAAAAATTGGCGCATATTACACCAAGTATATTATTAGGATCTTCATTCATCTATAATCTTGAAAGAAAAAAAGCGGCGGAATTGCGATTGGACCTCTCAAGCAATATTACTCCAGCCGGCAGGTTACAACTCTCATTCGGTAAAGATTTTATCCGAGAACAAACCACAGCAAGTTTGCAATTTATTTATGAGTTTTCTTACATGCGTTCAACTTCTACAATAACTAAAGAAAGGAGCAACTTATTAGCGATTCAAAATGTTCGAGGATCTATTGGTTACGACAGCAAATTGAAAACCTACTATTCTTATAACTTAGATGCTGTTGGACATTCTGCTTTAACAATGCGCATGTTTGTAGATAAAAACAACAACACTGTTTTTGATAATGGCGAACAGATAATTGACGACGTAGCATTCAATTTGGAACAAACAGCATTTATAGATTTTGACGAGTCAGGGATTTCACGCGCAAGAAGATTGCTTCCCTATACACTTTATAATATTAATATAATTGAATCTTCTATTTCAAATCCATTATGGATGCCTACAACTCAGGTATTTTCCGTTGTTACAGAACCAAATGTTTATAAATTAATTGATATTCCTTTTTATGCCTCAGGTGTTTTAGATGGAACAGTATTAATGCAAATAGGCAATAAAATCGATGCTGTTCCTGGCATTGAATTACATATCAAATCAATTGACAACAAATACCATAAAAATATACGTGTATTTGCAGATGGCTCATTCTATCAAATGGGTATTCCACCGGGTAAATACATCGCTTATGTCGATTCGATGCAACTTAACATATTGGGTGTTATTAGTGATCCTCCTATTAACTCGTTTGAAGTCAAATTTACATCAGACGGAGATTATATTGAAGGCATGAATTTTTTACTAAAAAAACAGATTGATGATAAACCAATTTCTTCTCAGATGGACGACAGCATTTCTGAAATAGATTCTATTTCTCAAAAAGACACAAAATTAGAGGTTGCACGAAATAATGAGGAAAAGTATCAGATTAAAACTGCTAAACCAAAGGGATATGTAATACATATTTCCACATGGGATACACAACGGAAAGCTCGCGAAGAAGCAAAAAAGTTCGAGCGTGAAATGCAGGTAAAAACATCTGTCGAAAAAATCGTATCAAATGGAAAAGTTAAGTATGCTGTTCACATTGGAGTATATTCTACAAAAGAAGAAGCTTACTTGGTTCTCCGCTCTTTACCATAGAATATTTGTTGATTTTACAAACCAAACATTATAAATAACACTACCATCATTCCACATAGCTATAACTTATTGAATTACTTATAGTTAGTAATACGGTATAAGACGCCGTGAACATAATACTTGGCACTGTTTTCGATCTTGTCCATAGCATGAAAACTATGCTAATGATATTATTGACAACCTTAATGGTTTGCTTTATAGCTCCGATAACGATAAATGCGCAAGTAACAGCAACTGCTACAATTACGGCAACCGTATTACCATCTATTTCAGTTGAAATCAAAAAATTAAATAATGATGTAGAAAAAGCAACGCCGCTTTCAATTGATATTAGAGGTTCTGGAAATATTCTTGTTATTATAGATACGAGGGATAATAAATTGGTTGAAATTTTTCAATTGAAAACCGAAAAACCTATAAAACTTGATACACCTTTCGATACACAAACAGGAAAGACAACTATAACATTCCTAAGTAGTTAAGTCAGTCTCTTTTTTTATCAGTGACTCTCTTTCTATAAAAAAATTCCTTAAGTATCGCTTCACTCTCTCTATCGCATACACCACCAATAACATGAA
>JBBIII010000111.1:0-6023 GCA_037446575.1 Ignavibacteriales bacterium | reverse complement strand
AAAAAAACCGTCGCCTAAATCAAACCTTGTTAGGCGGCGGTTTTTTAATAACCATTTAATGAATATTCTTAAAGAATCAACTTTAATTCATCAAGTACTTTCTTAAGTTTAACACGGCTTGCCTCTGTAATTGGAACCAGCGGAAGACGCAATGTTTCCTCAATTTTTCCCATCATCGCAAGAGCCGCTTTTACCGGCGCTGGGCTGGATTCAATGAAATTTATATTCATTAGCGGAAGTAATTTGTAATGAAGCTGAAGCGCTTCGTTCCAATTTCCTTCTAAACATAATCTCATCAAATCGGAAAATTCTTTTGGGACTTCATTCGCAACAACCGAAATACATCCATCGCCGCCAAGCGCAATTATTGAGTATGCGAGTGAATCATCTCCTGATAGCAACGAGAAATGCTTCGGCATATTGCGCGCTATTTCCATTATCTGAGCCATGTTTCCGGATGCTTCTTTAACCATAACGATGCTCGGAATTTCTTCCGCCATTTTCAGTAGTGTAGCGGCTTCGATATTGCCGCTAGTTCTTCCGGGAACATTATACACGATTATCGGAAAATCTACTGCATCGGCAATTGCCTTAAAATGTTGGAAGTATCCATTTTGAGTTGGTTTATTGTAATATGGACCGACAACTAAAGCCGCGTCTGCGCCAGCTTTCTTCGCAAATTTTACTTTTTCGATTGCTTCAGCTGTGTTGTTACTACCTGCGCCTGCAAATATTTTTACGCGCTTGTTTGCCTGTTCTATTACAACTTCGATAACTCGCTTTTGTTCATCTGCGCTCAAAGTCGGATTTTCCCCTGTCGTGCCGACTGGAACAAGCGCTTCTACGCCGCCTTCAATCTGGAAATCCACAAACTTGCGCAACGCTGGTTCGTCTATAGAACCGTCTTTCTTAAACGGCGTGATAATTGCGGTTGCTGTGCCTCGAAATTTTTTATGTGTTGCCATTTTACATTCTCCTTATTTAAAGAGATCCTGAAATACATCATCCATAGTAAATAATCCTTTTTTACCTTGAATCCACTCTGCGGCTAACAAAGTACCGAGCGCAAAACCAGAACGATCCTTCGCAGTATGCTTAATTTCTATTGAATCGGCGAGCGAATCAAATGTTAAAACATGCGTTCCAACAACAGCTCCGCCTCTTACTGAAGATATATGAAGTTGCTCAGGCGCGATTTTCCCATGAGATGTTTCGTTTAATAGCTCCTTCTTTCTTTCGAGATTTTGTAGAATAATCTGCCCAATCGATATAGCTGTTCCGCTTGGACTATCGAGTTTGTTTTTGTGGTGAATTTCTTGCACAAATGCATCGTAATCTTCAAACCGATTCATTATTTGAGAGGAGGTTTTTACAAGCTGAAAGAAAATATTCACGCCAAGCGAAAAGTTTGAAGCATAGACTAAACCAATTTGATTTTTCTCAACAAGCGCTTTTATATCCGATAATTTTTCTTGCCAGCCGGTCGTTCCAATAATAATTGGTTTTTTGGCGTCAGCCCAGGGAGTCAAATCTTCAATAATTGTTTTTGCATTTGCATAGTGGATAACAACGTCAACATTTTTACGTTGCTCAGAGGTAACAGGAGGTGTGTCAATATCAATTTTGAGGTCGACACTCAAACCACGATTGAACGCTTGCCGCTCAATCTCTTTTCCCATTTTTCCATATCCAAAAATTGCAATACGCATAAATTATTTTCCTCCAACTGGTTCGAATAAATCGGTTGCAGGAATTGATTCAAAAAACTGTTTATGTAAACAACGAACAGCTTCGTCAACCTGCGATTCATCTATAACCATGCTCAAATTTATTTCTGATGATCCTTGCGAAATCATTACAAGGTTAATATTTTTCATAGCTGTAAAAATTTGATGCGCTACTCCGGCTGTAGAACGCATTTGATCTCCGACCACGCAAATTATTCCCTGTTTTTCTAAAATTGAAATTTCAGCGAATTCAGAAAGTTCTTCTACAATTTTATCAAGTTTGGATGAATTGTCAATAGTCAGGGAAACCGCAACTTCCGAAGTACTGACAAGATCAACAGGAGTTTGGTATTTGTTGAAGACCGAAAATATCGATTCGAGGAAGCCGTAAGCCATTAACATTCGCATTGATTGAACGTTGACTACAGTAATTCCGCGCTTACATGCAATTGATTTAACCGCAATATTTGTTTTGGGCGGATTAGAAACAATACGGGTTCCGGAATTTTTTGATCGCTTTGAATTTAGCACAACAACTGGTATATCCTTTTTTACTGCGGGAAAAATCGTGCTTGGATGCAAAACCTTTGCGCCAAAATAGGCAAGCTCCGCGGCTTCTCTGAAAGAAATTATTTTTAACTTCTGCGCGGCAGGTGCAATTCTCGGATCCGCCGTCAACACGCCGTCTACATCTGTCCAGATTTGAATTTCTTCTGCATTTAATGCCGCGCCAATAATTGATGCAGAATAATCCGACCCTCCGCGACCAAGTGTTGTTGTAATTCCGTTTTCTGTCGATGAAATAAATCCTTGAGTTATTACTATACTGCCGGATTTTAGAATCGGTATAATGATTTCATTTGTTTTAATATCAATTTTATCAAATAATGGCGTCGCGCTTGAAAATTGATTATCTGTAATCATAAACTTGCGTGCATCTAACCATTTTACCGTTAATCCTCGAATGCGTATCGCCTCGCTGAGTATCTGTGAAGATAGAATTTCACCGACCGATGAAATAGAATCGAGCGAGCGGTTAGTTAATTCGCCAAGAATTGAAATTCCACGGCAAAGATTACGTAACTCCTCAAACCGTTGTTTAAATTGTGCTATTAATTGTTGAACCGTCGAGCGGTCATCAATTAAATTTTCCATTATTGTTACATGACGATCTAACAAATTGTTGAGCAGTTGAATTGCTTCATCCAGGTTGCCCTCCTGCGCAACTCGTGCCGACTTTAGTAAAGTATTAGTAGCTCCTGCTATAGCAGATAAAACTACTACAGGCGTGCGAGATTGTTCACACTTTACAATTTCAATAACAGTTTGCATTGCTTTGGCGTTTTCAACGGAAGTTCCGCCAAATTTCATTACTATCATTTTTTTTATGATTTCCTATTATTTATCTTTGATTAAAAGTTCTGCTATCTGAACCGCGTTTGTTGCCGCTCCTTTGCGTACGTTATCCGATACAATCCATAAATTGATTCCATTTGGAACGCTGTAATCTTTGCGGATACGACCGACAAAGACTTCGTTCTTTCCAAAAGCTTTAATCGGCATCGGGTAAAGATTTGAAGACGGATCGTCTTCAACAATAATTCCCGGCGCTTTCGATAAAATTTCTTTAACCGCTTCAACCGTGCAGGCGTTATGAAATTCAATGTTAACAGATTCACTGTGTCCGCCAAATACGGGTACACGTACAGTTGTCGCTGTAACCGGAATATCTGCACCCATTATTTTTTTTGTCTCTAATATCATCTTCTGCTCTTCCTTAGTATAACCATCCGGCAGAAAAACATCTATATGCGGAAGCACATTGAAAGCAATCGGGTGCGGAAATTTTTTTTCGCGCAACGGCTTTTTCGCCACTTCATCTTCTAACTGGTTAACACCTTTTTTCCCTGCTCCGGTTACAGATTGATACGTTGACACTACAACGCGTTTAATTCCGAAAGCATCGTGCAAAGGTTTTAATACTACAACCATTTGTATTGTCGAGCAATTCGGATTGGCAATAATACCTTTATGTTTGAATGCATCAGATGGATTTACTTCCGGCACAACCAGTGGCACATCCGTATCCATGCGGAAAGCACTGCTGTTATCAATAACCACCGTTCCGTGCTGAACAGCTTTGGGTGCAAATTCTTTGCTTACGCTTGCTCCGGCTGAAAAAAGAGCAAAATCTACTCCTTTAAAACTTTCTCCTGTTAATGTCTGAGTCTTAAATGATTTTCCGTTAAAAGTTATTTCCGATCCGATGGACCTTTCAGACGCGAGTGGAATTAATTGTTCTACTGGGAATTTTTGCTCCTCGAGAACTTTAATCATTGTGCGCCCAACGAGTCCGGTTGCGCCGGCTACTGCTACTGTATATAATTTTTTCATTTCCTTACTTATATAAATAACTAATTCTATGCTTTACTTTGTTATAAGATACTGATTACATATCTCTACTTCAACTTTTTATTTAAAAAACACGTATTAATATTTTAGTTGAACCTAAACGAAGGCAATGATATATTGAAAACGATATTTTATGAACGAACCAATTCTTCAAACATATCAACTTAGTAAAAAATACGGCAAGCGCTGGGCTGTCAAAAAATTAAATCTTGAAATTAATCGCGGTGATGTTTTTGGATTCTTGGGCCCTAATGGAGCCGGCAAGAGCACGACAATTAGAATGATACTTTCGTTAATCAAACCGACGGAGGGAGAGGTAAAAATATTTGGTCATTCTTTACGAACTAATAGATCGAGCGCCTTACGCAGTGTAGGCGGCATCGTTGAAAAACCGGATTTCTATTTATATCTCTCGGCTTTTAAAAACTTAGAAATTGTCGGCGCGTTAAATGGAGGCGTGGGAAAAAAAAGGATACTTCAGGTTTTAGAACTTGTAGGGTTAAGCGATAGAGCGAAGGACAAAGTAAAGACGTATTCACACGGTATGAAACAGCGGCTTGGAATTGCACAGGCATTACTTTCTAATCCCGAATTAATTATTCTTGACGAACCTACAAGCGGACTTGATCCGCAAGGGATGAAAGAAGTGCGCGAGTTGATAGTTAATCTTTCCCGCGAACAGAAGAAAACAGTTTTACTCTCTTCACATTTATTAAATGAAATAGAAATGATTGCCAATCGGATGGCGATAATACATAAGGGAGAGCTTGTTGTACAAGGTGAAGTTGATGCTTTGTTAGACAAAGGAGAAAAGTACGTTGTTCTAGACGCTGAACCTAAGAGCAAGGTAATTGCAGTTATAAAACGTCTGAAAAAAACAATAAGGAATTTCAAAGAGGAGGATAGAAAATTTTATTTAACTATGGAGTTTTCTGAAATTCCTGTACTAAACAATTTATTAGTGCGGGCTGAGGTTAGGGTAAAGGCGATAATTCCGCATCGGTCGCTTGAAGATTTATTTTTATCGTTCACAGAAAATGCAGTTGAGGAGAGGCGATGATTCGATTGATTTATTATGAATTGGTCAAAATCTTTCTGAAAAAGCGGACATATATCGGTTTTGGAATTATTCTGCTGGTTGTTCCGCTTGTGGAAATTGCCATGAAAATTGAAGGAAGTCGTATGCTCACAATGGCAATGCGCGGATTGATGAAAGATTTTTTGTTCTTTGGCAATTTGTTTAACGGCTGGTTCGTTTCGTACCAGCTTATGAATACTCTTTTCTTCCATATTCCTTTGCTGATTTCATTTGTGGCGGGAGATCAGCTTGCTGGAGAAGCGACTTCTGGAACTTACCGGTTAATACTAACTCGACCTGTTTCAAGAACTCGGATTTTTATTGTAAAATATTTAACGACGCTTATCTACACAATTGTATTTGTGATTTTTCTTGCCGGGTTAAGTATTGGTTTGGCATTAGCGCTATTAGGCGGCGGCGACTTGATTGTAATTGCTCGAGGCATTTTAATTCTACCTGAAGCAGATGTAGCATGGCGATTCCTTATTGCATATATGTTAGCCGCTTGGACTATGATAACTGTGGCTTCTATTTCATTCTTCTTTTCTTCATTTGTTGAAAATGCAATCGGACCGATTGTTGCAACGATGGGATTGTTAATTGTTTGCACGATTGTTACTGTAATGCCGATTGAATTTTTTGACGTAGTTAGAGAATATCTTTTTACTCGCTATATAGATTTATGGCAAAGAGTTTTTCAAAATCCGATTCGCTGGGAAGAGATTAGAGCCGGAATATTCTACCTTGGCGCTTGGACGTTGATTCCTACGATTGGGGCTTGGATTGTTTTTGTAAGGAAGGATGTG
>JBBIII010000110.1:4357-6036 GCA_037446575.1 Ignavibacteriales bacterium | reverse complement strand
TAACTTTCTTCCTTGTTACAAGTCCTAACTTTCCGTATTTTTATGATACTATGATAAAGCAAAACCTAAAAGGATTTGATCTCGCAGAACTCCAATATTTCGTTGAAGAACTCGGAGAAAAAAAATATCGCGCCGCTCAACTCTATAGCTGGTTTTACGCTAAATGCGCTCAGAGTTTTGATGAAATGACCGATATCTCTAAAGATTTCCGCTTAACACTCAATCAAATCGCAACAATCTACAATCTCCAATCTACAGTCGAAAATCACTCGATAGATGGAACAAGAAAATTTCTATTCAAGTTAGAAGATGGGCTTGCAATAGAAAGCGTTCTCATACCCGGAACAAAGAAATTCGCAGACGATGAACCCCGATTGACACTATGTGTTTCAACGCAAGTCGGTTGTCCGCTCGATTGTAAATTCTGTGCAACCGGAACTATGGGGTTTAAACGCAATCTAACTACAGGCGAAATTGTAGATCAAGTATTGCAAGTTCAACGGATAAGCAAACAGAGAATTACCAATCTTGTCTATATGGGAATGGGCGAGCCAATGCTCAACTACGAAAATGTCATGAAATCTATCTCTATTATAAATGATGACAGAGGGCTGAATATCGGCGCAAGGCACATTACAATTTCCACTGCTGGCTATACAGATAAAATCCGACAGATGGCGGATGAAAACAGAACAGTCAAGCTTGCGCTATCGTTGCATTCCCTCGATAATGAAAAACGTGCCCGACTAATGCCGATTACAAAGAAATATTCAGTTGATGATTTGATCTCTGCGCTTGAATATTATTTCCATAAAACACGCCATCGTCCGACTTTCGAGTACATTTTATTCGACAGCTTTAATGACACCGAATCGGATATCAAAGCTTTTACAAAATTGAGCCGCAGAATTCCTTGCAAAGTAAATTTAATTCCATTCCATTCGATATCTTTCACCAATCCTAAAGGATTCAGCGCAACTCTTAAACCAACACCGCCGGAGCGGGTCGAAGCTTTTGCAGATGCGCTAAGAAAATCGGATATTACAGTTATGGTGCGCACAAGTTCAGGAAAAGATATCAATGCCGCCTGCGGTCAATTAGCTGTCAGCAATTTCAAACAACTAACGAACCATTAACGTATCAATTATGACCATAAAACAAATATTCTCTCTTTGTTTAATAATTTTAGCTCTCTCTAATTTACTCTTCTCACAAAGTGAATTCATCGAGCGAGGCAACAATGGAGTTGGAGGCGGTTTAGGATTGAGCACTAGTAACGAAGCAAGCGGATTTAATTTGTATGCCGGTTATTCATTTCAAGGATTTATCGATGGCAAACTGACATACACAAAATTAAATGGCGGAAAAATTCAAGGCGGTTTTTTAACTCCAAGCATTACTTATTACTTTTTTAAGCAGGAAGATTCTGAAAGAGTTCCAACACTTGGCGTGTCTATCGGTTTTTGCAGTTATACTATTAAAGAAACAAAAACATTCGTTGTGCCCGATACGCCCGTTGTAACTTGGCGCTCATATCAGAAAACTGAAGAATCGAAAATCAACGCTTTAATACTTGGCTTAGCTGTTCAAAAAAGAACAGGTTATTGGAAAATGCTTTTCTTTGAACCAATCTTAGGCGCAGATTTAGCAATTAAAAAACGAGGGTGGGAATTCTCATT
>JBBIII010000110.1:0-4257 GCA_037446575.1 Ignavibacteriales bacterium | reverse complement strand
AAATGAAAATAATATTATTCGGACCTCCGGGAGTTGGAAAAGGCACTCAAGCAAAATTGCTTGTAGAAGAATTTAACTGCGCTCATATATCAACTGGCGATTTACTGCGCGAAGCCGTTAAAAATAAAACACCGCTCGGATTAAAAGCGAAATCCTTTATGGACTCTGGCGAACTTGTTCCCGATGAAGTTGTTATCGGTTTGATTGAAGAAGTTTTAAATTCTTCTGAAGCCCGTGAAAATTTTATACTCGATGGTTTCCCGCGCACACTTCCTCAAGCGCATGCCCTCGATCAATTATTTAAGAAGCTAAATATTTGTCTCGACTCTGTAATTAGTCTCGAAGTAAATACCGAAGAAATAATCAATCGGCTTAACCAGAGACGGTTATGCCGCGGGTGCGGGAAAATTTATATATCATCGCGGATAGGCGCCGATTTAAAAACCTGCCCTTCATGCGGCGGTGAAATATATCAGCGCGATGATGATAAACCAGAAGCTGTTCGCAGACGGTTAGATGTCTACCAACAGCAAACAAGACCGCTCATCGTCTACTATAGCCAAACCGGACGTCTTATCCCTATTAACGGAATGGATGAAATTGGATTTGTGCATAAATTGATTCTTGACGCATTATATAAAAACAGAACTAAATGAGATCCTTTCAGCCAAAGCCAGCGTCAAATGAAGCTCCGTATGTAATTGCCCACCGCGGTATATCTGCAAAATATCCGGAAAATACTTTGATAGCTTTCGAACACGCCGCTAACATTTCTGGAGTTGATATGATTGAACTCGATGTCCGATTATCGAAAGACGAAGAGGTAATTGTACTTCATGATCGGACACTTCAACGCACTTCCACAGGTAATGGTTTAGCTCGTAATTACACATTAAATGAATTAAAAGAATTTGATGCCGGCTCTTGGTTCCATCCTAAATTTACCTATGAACGAATTCCAACATTGCGCGAAGCTCTGCAAAAAGTTGGCGCTCAACTTTGGATTGATATTGAAATAAAATCCGATTGGCTTCGTCCTGAACCACCTTTTCTTTTAGAAGAAAAAATCCTTCAGGTTGTGCAAGAATGCGGTATGTCCTCTCGTGTTTTCTTTTCATCCTTTAATCATCGCCTGCTTCTTAATCTTAAAAAAATCAAATCGTCGGTTATAACCGGTGTTCTATATAATTTTTCTTATGATTTTTTTAAAATGCCGTCAGATTTAGCTGAGCAAGTCGGGGCGTCCATATTTGTATGCGCAAAACGCGAACTCACTCATCGCATGGTCGATAATGCCCATAAACACGGAATCGCTGTCTATGTCTATACTCTGAACTCTGTAAAAGATGCGAAAAAAATGTTGTCATATGGCGTTGATGGAATAATGTCTAACAATGCCGATGATATAATTGAGGTTGTGAAAAAGTCAAATATTAAAGTCAATTAGAAATCCAAAGTAATCATATTTCTAACTATACGCTTTTTGTTGAAGCATGAACATGAGTTTATTATATTTTCACTGTTGCAAATATGAATTTTAAAAAACAACTTTTAGGAAGATAAATTTTAAAGTGAAATTTTTATCGTTTCTGTTTGCTATCATTATGCTTTTTTATTCTTCCGGCTGTGATTATGAAGATGCGCCATCAGCCGACCCAAATGAATTATACGAACAAGCTTTGACATTTATTCAAGAGCGTTCTTTTAAACAAGCTAAACCGCTTCTTGAGCAATCTATAAAACTGTATCGTGAACAAAATAAAAGAGAACAACTCTCGAATGCATATTTAGCGCTATTAAAAACTCAAATCGAGCTTTGCGAATTTAGGTCAGCATTTTTAACTTCGAAAATAACAGCGGCAATTTTACGCAAAGAGGGTAATTATCAAGGTGAAGTTAAACTTGCATTATTAGACGCATTGCTATACGCCGCACTTGGGATGAATAAACAAGCGATTGAAAAATATAAAACAGCTTATGCTATAACTTTAGCATTCGATGATAAGTCTGCGTCTTTAGAAACGCAATTGGAGCTTGCGAACATTCAAAATATTTGCGGCGATTTAGAAGAAGCGCTTGAAATTTATAAACAAATGTTAACGCAAGCTCAAATGGCAAGCGATAAAAAAAACATAGCTAATGCATTGTGCGGTATCGGTAGTATCTATACAAAACAGCAAAGATATTCAGAAGCGTACAATTCGCTTTCGCAGGGCTTAACAGTAATTAGCAAAACATCTAATCCGCTAATAACTGCTAACCTTCATTTCGAGCTTGGGCTGTTATATTCTGCACAAAACAACTCGATTGCGGCTCTTCGAGATTTCCGCGAAGCAATTAATGTATTACGACGCGCGCGTATTGGAAAAGAATTTGAAGCTGTTATTCTTTTTTATTATGCTAATTTGTTCGAACGTAACGGCAAAATAAATGAGGCAAAGCGGTTTTATAACGATGCGTTGGAAATTGCGCGCGCCCTTGGAGATCAAATATCGGAAAACTATCTATTGTTATTTTTAGTCGATTGCAATTTCAATTCGATGGACGCCGAACAACAAGCGCGTAACGTAGATAAATTACGCCAATCTTACGAGCAATTAGCAAAAAAATTTCATGAATGCGGCAATGTTGCAGGCGAAGGATATATTTATAATCGGCTCGGCATGCTCTACGAAAAATCGGGTGATTTGATAAATGCGAGGTCGTTCTATTTAAAGGCAGTTGCATTAGATCAAAATACTTTATCGGAATATTATATCGATAAACTGCACTCTCCGTTTCTTAAAGCGCTTGGCATAACATCATCGCATTCAGATTGGTACGAACGCCTAAGCGCTGTTTTTGCAAAACTCGGAAGCGACGAGGAAGCTTTAAAAACACTTGAACTTTCGCGCTTGAAAAAACTCTTTGTTAAATTTCAAACTACCGATATTGCATTACGCAATCAAAAAGTAAGTGATAAAACGAAAGATGTGCGCGCTAAAATCTGGAAAGCTAAAATAATTGAATCGGAATACTCCGCTAAATTATCACGCCGTTATGCGGCGGATAAGCATTCAAGCAAGCATAGTATGCTCGAATCGAAAGAAATAATTGCGTTGCGCTCCGAACTCGAATCGGCAAAACAAATAATTAAAAGTGAATCAAAACAAATTGTAAATGAATTCCAAAACTACGAAACGCTGGTAATGCCATCGCCAATTGAAATATCGACAATAAAAAAATATATGCCGCATGGCACATTAGCGGTTGCATTTTTACCTGTAGAAGATTTCCTTTATATTTTTGCTATTAACAAAAATCAGGTAGAAGTTCGAACTTCAGAAATAAGACGCGATTCGTTATTTCAGTTAATTGCAGAATACAAGAAATTAATGCAAGACCCGATGGTCTATTCCGGCGATGCTGGCGAAGCAAGCATACCTTCTATGATGCGCTTTGCCGTGCTATCTACGCAATTATATGAATATTTATTCCGCCCGGTTGACGATCTTTTCGAGCAAAATCTTTTGATTGTTGCAGATGATAATTTTAATAACTTCCCTTTTCATGCAATTGAAAGACAAGATAAAAAAGGAAATGTAAAATATCTGATTGAACTGATGAATGTGGATTATATTCCAACGCTTGCCTCGCTTAGATACATAAGGGCATCCACAACGCGGTTGAACCAAATTGTCGCCTTCGGAAATCCAACCGGTAAAAATTGGGCTGTAGATTATGAACTTAGAGATATTAGAAGCTTCTTTAAAAAAGCTTCTGTAATGGTAGGGTTGGAATCTTCATGGAATAATTTGAAATCTATTAGAGCAGATCTTCTACAGCTTTCTACGGAATTTGGCGTCTCTACAACAGATCATCCATTAGGATATATAGTTTTATCGGATGGCCTGATTGTAGAACAATCAACTAATGTTCCTTTTGAAAAAATCACCGAACTTGATGCAATCCCGGTTATACTGCTTTCAAATAATTATGGACACGACGCCAGTATTTCTTTCGAACACGCATATCTGCTTCACCTAAACGGAACCTCGGATGTGTTTTATAATGCTTGGATAGCAGATAGGAAAGCGGCAAAATTTTTTAGCGAATTTTTCTTTACTCATCTATCAAACAGACTCGCGCCCGGCGATGCCTATAGACAAGCTCTTCTAAATCTTATTCGCATCCGAGAAGTCAATCACCCGCGCTCTTGGGGACAATTTTTCCACTTCGGTGTTGGTTAATTTTTAAAATTTTACTTGACATTTACCC
>JBBIII010000109.1:3503-6130 GCA_037446575.1 Ignavibacteriales bacterium | reverse complement strand
ATTTCAATTTCTGGCGAATAGTATATAGCCACGGTTGGTGTGTGTTACTTCCTTTTAGAGTGGATAAAGATAAAATGGGGTTATCACGAGTTATTAGATTGAATAACGGGACGATAGTTGATTGTAAAATTACATCTGATAAAAATACTCGATTAAATATCTGTGCGCGAAGTACAAAAGAGTTGTCAAAAAATCAGATTTCTGAGATTAAAGATCAAATAGGAAATTGCCTAAGACTGAGAGAAAATTTTTCGGATTTCTATAATATCGTTAATACAACGCCAAAATACCGCTGGATTTCAAAAGCAAAATCGGGCAGATTACTGCGTGCCCCATCAGTCTTTGAAGATATAATTAAAATGATATGCACAACAAATTGCAGTTGGGCATTAACAGAAATAATGGTTGAAAATCTTGTCGGTGATCTTGGCGAGACATTCGACGGAAATTATCGCAGCTTTCCTTTGCCAGAAAAAATTGCAGGAAAGTCAGAAAAATTTTTACGAAAGAGAGTACGTGCCGGTTATCGCGCCCCTTTTATTTTAGAATTTGCCGATAAAGTAGCAAGCGGTAAAATTGATGTCGAAAGCTGGCGTTCTTCCGATTTACCGACAGAAGAATTATACAGGCAACTGCGCTCAATAAAAGGCGTAGGCAATTATGCGGCTGGAAATATATTGAAGTTATTGGGCAGATACGATTATCTTGGATTGGATTCATGGGTGCGTAGTAGATATTACGAATTATATCACAACGGAAGACAAGTAAGCGATAAGACAATCGAGAGGCGTTATGCTCAATACGGCAAGTGGCGCGGATTAATTTTCTGGCTTGAAATGACGAAACACTGGTTTGAGCACAAATTCCCATTCTAAATAAAAAAGTCTCTGATAATATTTTACCAGAGACTTTTGAAGATAAAATTCTTTTTATATCTCATTCGACTATAAAAGGAATTCCCCAATACT
Organism: Ignavibacteriales bacterium; assembly: GCA_037446575.1. GTDB lineage: Bacteria > Bacteroidota > Ignavibacteria > UBA10030 > UBA10030 > JBBIII01. The sequence goes on along the minus strand of JBBIII010000109.1, from coordinate 5,162 downwards.
CTGAATTAAAAGGTTTTACATCGTCATAAATTGATTCGCGAGTTATAGCGCTTGCAATTACATGATGCCTTCCCGCCCAAACGCTTTTCCAAGCATTTTCATATACGCGTAAATATTTTCCATCGCCAGTTGGAGTAGAGCTTATTAATTTCATCAACGCGCGAGGTTTCATTGAATACTGTGGTAAATATGGCTTATGAACTGATACTATATCGCTAACAGGGTCAACACTTATTAATTCAAGCCGAACCTTCAAGCTATCATTAAAATTTGCAGGAATTGAACGTAATCTCCAACGATTCCAACTATCTAAGCTAATTTCAAAGAACCGGTTTAACGGATCAACTACATTAATCGAATCATTACCAATAATGAAAGTAACTTTTTGAATTTGAATACCTGCGGATGCAGTGCCCCCTTTCATTGCAGAAATTGCTGAAATTTTCCAATTCTTTCTTTTATCTCCCAGCCGGTTTACTCTTGAAAATTTTATAATACGCTTTGTGGTATCTATAAAATTTTTCGTTATCACTGGTAAAGTTGTATCAACTTGTTTTATCCATAGATAACCAGTGATAAGATTAGTAACAATAGCAGTAGCCATTGAGTCTGTGAGCATGATGAAATCCACATTGCGCTCAAAAGAGACAATTTTTCTTCCCCATCTTAACGGATTTATTGTTGCCGTACCTTTTTGCAGTCCGGTGGTTGTCGGGTCGCCATCATTTAACAATGTTTGTTCAGAAGTAAAAAGAGCGTCATTTGTTATTAATTCTTTTAACGCATCCTGATCGTTAAATTCATTCACTTGCCCTGTAGGATTTTCTTTGCACCCTACTAAATAAAAAGCTAGAGCTATCAATAGGTATAGCCATAGTTTATTATTATTCATTTTATTCTCCTTAAATATTTTACAGATAACGAACAATGATTTTAAAGAATGATAGAACTTTGTAAGTATTGCATTAATGATAAAGGTCACAAAGTTTTTTTACAGTATTCCGTTTGATTTTCAGCGCCTTCAATAATTATTACATATTCGCCGCGTGGCTGTTTTTTATTGAGCTCAAAAAGAACAAGTTGAACTGTGCCGCGAACAATTTCTTCAAATTTTTTTGTTAATTCACGCGCTACAACAATCTTTCTATTACCAATGTATGTATAGATGTCGTTCAAGGTTTTTAAGATTCTGTGAGGCGATTCATAAAGTATAATTGTTCGAGGTTCAGATTTAAGAAATTCTAATTTAGTTTTTCTCCCTTTTTTCTGAGGCAAAAATCCCTCAAACACAAACCGATTGGTTGGAAGTCCGCTAACAATCAGCGCTGAGATAAATGCTGTGGGACCTGGAATCGGAATAATAGGGATATTATATTCAAGAGCTTGTTGAACGACATGGAAAGCCGGATCGGAAATACCTGGCGTCCCTGCATCTGAAACGAGAGCAATTGATTCCCCCGATTTTAATTTTTCGATTAAAAGAGGAGCGCGTATTTTTTCATTGTAGCTAAAATAGCTTAACATCGGTTTGTTGATGTTATAGTGATCGAGCAAAATTTTCGTTTTACGTGTATCCTCGGCGGCAATCAAATCGACAGATGAAAGTACTTTTATTGCCCGATAAGATATATCTTCAAGGTTACCTATTGGAGTTGCAAC
>JBBIII010000109.1:0-3403 GCA_037446575.1 Ignavibacteriales bacterium | reverse complement strand
GTACTTTTATTGCCCGATAAGATATATCTTCAAGGTTACCTATTGGAGTTGCAACTAGAAAGAGAGAACCATTGAGCAGTATGTCCGACATGAATAAATTCCCACTTAGAAAATGAAATACTGTGAATACAATTATTTATCAATCACCATTATGAACCACAATTTCATCTTTATAAAGTTCGATAAGGGAATGATTAAGAAAATGATTATCTATCGCTCCGATGTTAAGATCGAACAAATTAATTAAAGCCTTATTTGAAATATTACCCGTTTTGACAATTAATAGTTTTCGTGGGGTTTTATTTAATAGATACGACAAAAGAAAGTCTGAATCTTTTGTAATAATGACGCATTCAGCAGCTTTAGAATGTTCAATAATTATTAAATCCGATGTTCTATTCTGTTGTTCTAACTCTAAAGTATGAATAGCATCGTAACCCTTGCTGGATAATAAATTCTTCAACTTTAATGGTAATTGCGCATCAATTAAATATTTCACGAAGCAACCCGATAAATACTTTTAATAGAAGATAGTTTAGCCGCATATTCTAAACAGGCTAATAAATCTTCTCTTTCCAAATCAGGATAATCTCCCAAAATTTCTTCTATTGACATTCCCGATGCAAGCAATTCCAACATATTTTCGACAGGATAACGTAATCCTCTAATTGTCGGCTTGCCATGACAAATATCAGGATTAATAGTAATTCTTTCAATTAATTGTTCCATAAGTTATTCCTTCGTCAACATTTTACTGACATAAATATAAAAATATTTTGAATAATCTTGATTTCAAATTCCCCAATCTCTAACATAACGAAAATCGATGTTCACAGTTCGATACGAAACTTTAGCAATCACCGGCGGGCGCCGTTTGAATTGATTCTTCTGTATCAATCCTCGTATTTTTTTTATAGACAATGAGCTAAATCCTAATTTTTCCAACTCTTCATCCGAGCGGCGTTCATCAACCATTTCGTAAAGCAGTGCATCAAGTTCTGAATATTTAACTCCAATATCGTCTTCGTCTGTTTGTCCTTCCCAAAGATCCGCCGATGGAGTTTTTTCAATCACCGACTTGGGAACACCAATTGTTGTTGCAAGTTGCCATACTTGTGATTTGTACAAATCGCCCAACGGATTAATAGCGCAAGCAAGATCGCCATGCTGAGTGCCATAACCCACCAAAATTTCTGATTTATTGCTGGTGCCTATTACAAGAGCTTTTTCTCGCGCAGATAAATCGTATAAAATAATCATTCGCATTCGCGCTATTACATTTCCTATACGAAGCGAATCTGTTACCTTATTTTCCGAGCAGTAAGCATCAACCATTTTTGTAATATCAATTAACTCCGAACGGATTCCGGTTGAGCTTATTACTGAGTTTGCATCTTCAATGCTTTTTGGATTGCTTGTACGATATGGCAGTATTGCTCCTAAAACATTTTCTTTACCAAGCGCTTGGGCGGCAAGCATAGCCGAAACCGCTGAATCAACTCCGCCCGACACACCAATAACAGCTTTTGAAAAACCTGCATTGGTCGTTTCATCTTTAATAAATCTTACCAGAATGTTATTTACAATTTCTGTGTTTAGTTTCAAATCGGCTATATTATTTCTTTTCGATGTTTCCATAATAGTATGATTTCTTATTGAGGAGCGATTTATGTCTTCATTATATTTATAAAATGACGGAGAAAATTTTATTTATCTGGCTTCATTTCTTTTAAACACATGCGAATAATGCTAATTCCTTCATCAACTTCATTTATCGATAAAATCAACGGCGGTCTGAAGCGAATAGTCTTATCGCTGCAACCGATAAGTATCAATCCATTATTCAAAGCATTTTCTTTCAGTAACTCGCGATTTTTGTATGTATCTAAATCCATTGCGCAAAATAATCCAAGTCCGCGTACGTTGCTTATAAGTTGTGGAAAATCTTGCTCCAGTGCAAGCAGGTTTTTGTGCAAATATTCACCAACTGTGCGTGCGTTATCTATAAGATTATCTTCTTTAATAATCTCGAAAATTCGAGTTGCCCTAACCATATCAATCAAATTTCCGCCAAATGTAGAATTTAAACGGCTGGGAACATGAAAAACATTTTCCGGAACTTCGTCAATTCTCTTACTGCAAATAAACCCGCATACGTGAGTTTTCTTGCCGAATGTCATCATATCAGGTTTTACAAAATGTTCGTGCGCCCACATTTTTCCGGTAATGCCAACTCCAACCTGAACCTCGTCAAAAATAAACATAATGTCATTTTCATCACATATAGTACGGAGTTCGATGAAAAATTCCTTTCTGAAATGATGATCGCCGCCTTCTGCTTGGATTGGCTCTATTATAAGCGCGGCAATATCATCTTTAATATCAATTAAAGCTTGTTTGATCTGTTGAATAGCTAATGTTTCTTCTTTTTTTACCTGTTCCAATCTTTCTTCCGTAAGCGGAAATTTAAGAACAGGGTTATGAATTCGAGGCCAATGAAACTTCGGGAAGTAATTTATTTTAACAGGATCGGTGTTAGTCAATGAAAGCGTGTAGCCGCTTCTTCCGTGAAAAGCTTGCTTGAAATGTATTACCTGCGTTCCAATTTCCCGCGTATATCCTTTTTTAAAATTCTTTTGGACTTTCCAATCGAAAGCGGCTTTAAGCGCATTTTCATTGCCTAATGTTCCGCCATCGATAAAAAAAGCGTAAGGCAAGTAAGATGGTTGAGCAAGACGTGCAAATGTTTCGACAAATTCGGCAAGTTCGACTGTATAGACATCGGAGTTAGATGGTTTGTTAATTGATGAATTCTTCAGTTTCTCTAAAAAGTTCGAAGTAAGCATTTTAGGATGATTCATTCCAATGGCATTGGATGCAAAGAAACTAAAAAAATCTAGTAAATATCTTTTTGTTATTGAATCATATAGATAAGATCCACGGCTTTTTTGTAGATCTACAACAATACTCAATCCGTCCGCTAACAAATGACGGCTGAGTGTCGAGTGAACTTCTTTTGGAGATATAATTATTGGATTTTGTGTTGTCGGTTTTTCATTTAGTTTTTCGAACATGATACACCTCGAAATATTTTTGTGAATAGATTAGCTTTTTCATATTACATTGCTAATTCTTCAAAAGAATTCCTGGTGCTCATATAAAGAAATTATGTAGGGCCGACCAAACATAACTTAAAATACAAAATTCCTCACGTAAAAGTAAAGAGGAAAACTACTAAATATTTTAGACCATCCGAAAGTGTGCTTGGCTAAAAATACCTTTATTAAAGTCTCTAAGCATAATCATTGGAACCTTAAAAAGGTATTTTGCGAAATATTTTGGGCGATTCGTGCCTGATTAACTTTAGTGGGAATCGCAACTACAAGTTAGATGTCTGACACTT
>JBBIII010000108.1:0-6405 GCA_037446575.1 Ignavibacteriales bacterium | reverse complement strand
GATTATACAAGAACATTAAATATATAAAATCATAAAAACACAACTTATCTTGAGGGTAAAATACATTCGCAATGATAACAGTGTCGACCTGAGGTTTTAAAAAGAATGTGCAGAAATTCTGTTTTTTAAAGTTAAAAAACGGAGAGAGGAACTTACATAGCATGTTCCAATCTCATAGTGTTTTACATAAAGCTATATTAATTGCTGATGTATAAATACTAAATTCTTACAAATAATTCAATAATTTCTTGCTCAATTTGATAGGACAAGTATGATTTCGAGTGTTATCAATATCGAGACTTCAGTCACAAGGCTAGAATATCGGGGGATACTGAATAAGATCATACCCCCTTTTTGGATAGGAGTCAAGTTTTAGTTTCCAAATAAGTCAAGAAAAACCGGGAGTAAAGCAACCACATTTGGGAGAATATTTTTATTACGTTCGGCTATAATATTCCAATTGGTATCGACAGTTGCGAAGCGATCCACCACAGCGATGAAGATGGTCAATAATTATTTCAGCAATGATAGTTGCAAAGAACGTTCTTGAGCGTAAGCAATAAATTGAAGTCCGCTTACTACTTCACGCGCTGTATATTGGACTTTAGGTAGAGTTAACTACTGAACCATTTGCGCACTGTCTTTACAGTTGTGGAAAATTCTTTGCCTCTCCTTTCCGTGTATATTCAGGGGGATACCATGTACCTTCCGATTTCCATTCAAAAATTAGAATAATCTTGCATCTACTATCACCTTTTGGTATATTTTTAAGCAATTTGTTTTAAATGACACCAACAACGAAGGATGTTACTAATGAAAAATAATTATACGATGTTAATATTAGCCATATTAGCAATAATGGTTATTACTCTTGGTTTCCAATGCGGTTCGCCGGAATTTACTGGGGCAAAAGTTCAAGAGCAGAATAAAAATTTTACAGAGGCGGCACGTCTTTATGAGAAAGAGGTACAAAAAAATCCGGCAAATTATGAAGCTTGGTTCCGTCTTGGACGCGTTAAAGGCGTCGAACTAAGGGATTATGAAGGTATGAATGAAGCTTTTAAAGAAGCAAAAAAAGGGAAGATATTTTCTAATGATATTCATACTATTCGTTATCAATTTTGGGCAATGCATATTAATAATGGCGTTGCTTATATGAAACATGCCAGCGCTGATTCGATGGAATATTTCGATAAAGCAATTAAAGAATATAAAACATCTCTAAAAATATGGCCAGATACTTCGCTGACATATCATTATCTTGTAGCTGCTTACAAAGGCAAGAACGATATAGATAATATGATAGCGAGTCTTACAAAAATATGGGAAATGGATAAAGATAAAGAATCGTACAAATCTGTGGGAAGAATCTACTCACAAATGGGACTTGAGAAGAAAGATCAATTTAAAGCTGAAAATGCGGAACAATTAAAGCTTCAAAAGGATTTAGGTGAAATAGATAAAGGCAGTTACAAATCTGATGTTATGAGCGCAATAGGCGCGCCTGATATAAATAAAAAAGACAAAAAGAATCCTAAAAAGGAAGAGTGGACATATAATAAATACGCGATGACATTGACATTTGAGGGTGAGCGTGTAACTAGTAAGAAAATGGCAAAGCCTTATGTTTTCAAAATCGATTCGACTAAATACTTTGAAGCGGTAAATAATTTTAATAAAGCTGTAATTATTTTTGAAAAAATAAAAGCTGTTGACCCAAAGGATAATGAGAATTTAAATCTTTTATTACAAGCGTATTATGAAGCAAACAGAATACAAGAAGCCACAGAAGCGTTTAAATTGGCAGTTGTAAATGAGCCCGGCAATAAAATGAATCATTATATTTTAGGTTTATTACATAGAACTGTTGAAAATTATAATGACGCAATTAGTGAATTTAATGAAGCAGTTAAAATCGACCCAACCTTTGCGGATGTTTATTTTGATATAGCCGCATCTTATTATAACTGGGGAGTAAAAATAAAGAAAGCCGCGCAAGAAGCCGGCGATGAAAGCATGGCATATAAAGAAAAATTTCAAAGCGCATTGCCATGGTTAGAGAAAGTTGCTGAATTAAAAATAAAAGCTGCAAAAGATGCGGCGGCGGTATCGAAAAAGGATGTATATGCTGAATTAAAAAATGAAGACGCTCGTATTTGGGATACAATTGGCACCATATATGCGCTCCTTGGGCAAGCAGATAAAGCGACAAAAGCATTAGATGAAGCTGATAAAATAAAAAAGTTTGCAAAATAAATTATAAATTAAGAGAAAAAAATGCCAGAACAACAAGTTCAACAACAAATAAACATCGAGCTTGGAGAAAAGGAAGCAGAGGGAATTTATTCTAATCTCGCTATTATTACACATTCTCCGGCTGAATTTGTTATCGATTTTACTCGTGTGCTTCCCGGTATTCCAAAAGCAAAGGTGCACGCGCGTATTGTTATGACGCCTCAACATGCAAAAATGCTATTGAACGCAATGCATGATAATATCGAGAAGTTCGAGAAAAAATTTGGTGAAATAAAACTAATTGGAGAACCGCCCGGGGGTACTATTCTCGGATTTCAACCACCTGCTAAAGAAGAAAAATTTCACTAATATTGTTATATACTCATTGTAATCAGCTGGTACTAGAAACTTTTTAGTACCAGCTTTTGTTTAATTGTGAGTAAAAGCACATAACGCTGTAGCAATCAATAAATTCCTTGACACCGTTTAGCAGTGTAGGTATATTAAAAACAGAACTAAATATTATTTATAGATTAGATTTAGAGAAAAATGATATGAGGGGAAAATGAAAAACTTTAATAAAAGTTGGATAATGGCGCCGCTTGTAGGTTTCATATTAATTACGGCGTTTCAATGTATTGAGGCGCCGCTAGAACCGGTAGCTCCAGCATCTGAAATCCAACTCAGCATTCCTTTGTTAGATATTACAAGGACATTCGCAAATTTTACAGTAAAGGATACGTTATTGAAGAGAGAGCCGAATAATGGGACGTATACTTACACTACATCCCAATCGGCTCAACCGATAAATATAGACACAATCAAAGCAACACCGCAACCGAGCGAGCAATCTGTTACGTTGGGGTTGTTTTCTGTCGATCCGCTACCTCCAACATCGCAGAATCTTATTTTAAGCGAGCTCGGATTAACGCCGATTGACTATCCAGGTTCTCCAATGCCTCCGTTCCCTTCACAATCAGTTGTAATTGAAGGGCAAACTTTTGATTTTAATTCTCAATTTGGTTATGTAGCGATTAAATCTGGCACGATAACATTAAGAATTACTAATAATCTGCCGCTTACGATGACATATACTAAGCCAATTATTTTGAGGAATAATAAATTAACATCACCTATCGACACATCAACTGTAGCAGTGTTTGAAATTGGGGTTGTTGATTCATTTTCGACGGTAAGTAGAACAGCCTCTTTAGGTGGGAAAATGATTCAAGGGTTAATGAAAACAGATTCAGTAAGCTTTGTAACATCCGAAAGGTCGGATGCTTTCTCTCTTAAAAATAATCACGGCATTTCATTTCAATTTAATTCAACCTCTTTAGAAGCAGATAGCGCAAGCGCAGTAATACCAGATCAGACTGTGTACTCAATTAATGATTCTACATTTGTAGTAGATGATACAGTGGCAATTAGACATGCCCTATTTTCAAAAGGGAAGTTCAATGTTCTCGTTACAAATCACCTTGATATAAATGTATCGGTATTTATAAAGTCTAAAGAGTTGAAAAATCGTTTGAGAAAGACTGATTTTACATATTACACTACAATGAATAGGAATTCTATTTTAAATATTCCGGTTTCTTTAGATACGTTAGAAATTGCGACTGACGGTACTAGTCCTTTGGGCACTGTTATAACATATTCCGTTGGTATAAATACAATTACATCGTTAGGTGAAAAGCGAAATGTAACAAAATACGATTTTGTTAGGGCAGAACTTCACCCACAGGGGGCATTAGTAGTAAAAGAGATAACGGGTAAAATAAAACCCATGGCATTGCCAATTTATTCTGCCATGCCTTCAAACTTTCAACTTGGCGAGTTAAGCGAAATGTTTAACGCAAAATTATTGTTTAGTGGAATTGTTCTGAAAGTAAATTTACCCATTACCGGCGGTTTCCCTACAGATTATAATCTATCATTTATTGCAAAAAATACTAAAACAAATTATACAGATTCAATTATTTTACCGCCGATAATATCTACTGGATTAAGGAGATTAGAACCAAATGTTGGAACACAAACAATTCAAATTTCTGGGCCAGCATTTGACCAATTCTTAAATGGGATTTGTCAAACGTTTCCGATATTACCCGATTCTTTTTATATACGCGGCTCAATAAATGTGAACCCTGAAGATGTTTTTGCATCGAATAATTATTATTCAATCTACGACACAACAAAAATATATCCTTCGTTTAATATCTTATTTCCTCTTGATATAGGTATAGAAAATGGAAGGTTGATTGAAACAAGCGCTCTGGAAGCTAAGGGGCTTTTAAGTAAAGATTTTACTAAAAATATAGGTTATGGAGCACTAAATTTTCATTTTACTAATAATTTGCCGATGGAGGTACGTTCTTACATGAGATTCTTAAAAATTAACACTCAGGCCGGCAAAAACGATACGATACTAAGAATTCCAATTGATAGTTCTGATTTTATACGGATAAGTCCATCTAATGTTGATCCAAACACAAGATATTCAACTACTCCCACAATTTCAAAAGTTGAAGTGAAGTTGACAGGTCCACAAATAGAAGCATTTCAAGAAGCTGATTCGATATATTTAAGACTTGACCTTGGAACACCTGCAGGCACTTCAACAGGGACTGTGAAAATCCGAAGCACTGATAATATACGTGTTTGGGTATCTGGTAAAATGTTATATACAATTAATAAGCCGTAAGGAGAAAGAACAATGAAAACGACAAGAATAATAGTAATTTCGATTCTTTTTGGTCTTCTCCTAAATGATGCAGTGGCGGGAGATAGGTATAATACTCGCGGACTTGGAATGGCAAGAGCTGTTGTCTCTTCGTCTCGTGGAGCAGATGCAATTGGAATCAATCCGGCAAACATAGCAATTCCGGACGTCGGCAGAATGAATCTGAACATTATGCCATTTTCAATTAGAGTCGGCACTGAATTATTTTCCTACGATATTTATCAAAAACATTTTACAGGAGTTGATTCTGATGGAAAACGAATTGCTAAGTTGCTATCTGCCGAAGATAAGGATGAAATAAGAAAACAAATGACAGACTTTCCACGAACAAAATTTGAAATAGATATAATGGCGCTCGGTTTTTCATTTGAGAATTCGGTTATTGGCGGAATAGGATTTGCTGTGATTGAACACGCAGGCGTTCAATTAGATTTAACGCGTGATTATTTCGATCTTTTTTATTTAGAAGGATTGAAACCAGAGGGTTCAAAATATGTTTTTGATGGTACAAATTTTAAAGCATGGTGGTATAGAGAGTATAATTTATCGTTCGGCAGAAAGTTGCCTGTCAAAATTGGTTTTCTTAAAGATATTTACGCGGGCGCCGCAATAAAATTTATTCGAGGTTATGGAATTTTTGAGACGGTTTATAGTAAATCTTCTTTAGAAAATAAACCCGATGTTGTTAATCCGGAAATGATAAAAAGCATTGTTGGAAATGTCGATTTTCTAACAAGGCGAGCTGGAGTTGATTTTTTTCAAGAGGGATCAGATGTCTCACCTACTCCGCTACCTGATCCAGTAGGAAAAGGGACAGGTTTTGATATTGGTGTTTCAGGTGAACTAATTGATGGTATTCGTATTGGAGCAAGCGTTGTTGATATTGGTAAAATAACATGGGATAAAAATATAAATGAAACGGTAGGGAATGGAGCATTTGATATTAATGCACCGACTAGTGATATTGCTGACACTTTAGAGAATGCTTTTGAAGGTAAAACGCATCATGGAAGCTCATTTACTACTTCATTGCCTACAGTAATGCGCATAGGTGCGTCTTTTGAGTCGAAAAAGGTTGCGTTCCTGAAGTTTTTGCCGGGTAGATTATTATTCGCTGTGGAATATGCTCAGGGATTTAATGAAGAATTTGGAAACACTAAGAAAGCTCGTTTCTCAATTGGAACTGAATATAGAATTATTCCGTTTCTTCCTTTAAGAACAGGTATCATGTTAGGAGGCGGCGATCATGTTCGTTGGGCTTTTGGAACAGGTTTGGATTTTAGATATATAGCTTTAGAACTTTCAACTGATAATTTCGGTATGCTCTTCACTCCGAAAAGTTTTAATGTCTTCTCAGTTGGATTTGGTTTGAAGGCGCGAATTTAATTTAGACGGTTATAATAAAAATTTAAAAGGGCGACCAA
>JBBIII010000107.1:0-6435 GCA_037446575.1 Ignavibacteriales bacterium | reverse complement strand
CGCAAAGTTTAGATGTCTGACACTTCCTTATGTTCTTGTTTGAAAGTGTCTGACATCTCCTCAAGCCGCTGGCTTGCTGGTATTGGGAGTTGTACACTGGTGTCAGGAGTTTTCTCCTGACACAAGTATGTGAGTATAACATTCTTTTTTTTATCTATGCTAAATTATTCGTTAGTGCAATTTCTTCACAACATGGGAATATACTATCTACTCAACTACTCAACGACTCATCTACTCAAAGACTCAACTACTCAATTACTCATCACAACAATTTAGCTGTCTCCCGCCAGTGAGATATTACTCTATTTATTTTTGAGTTCTCCTCCCCTTCCAACATTGCAATGCAATTCATAAGCGCACGGCAAGTATGGTAAGTGCATTTCCACATATGGCTTTTTGGTTTAGTTTTAAACTGCGGCTCTTTATCAATTCCCCGTTCAAACCAATCGCCATTTACAGAATCAATCACAAATTTTTTTATATAATCCCATTGACGCAAGAAGTATTTATAATATTTTTTTTCTTCCGGAAAGATATTCGCAAAAAGCAATAACGCATTCAGTCCTTCGGCTTGCGCCCACCAACTCTTTGTATCCCTGATTATTGAGCATCTATCACTTCCTTTAAGGTAATAGCCGCCGTCAAAAAATCCGCCGGCTTTCTCATCCCATCCATATTGAATTGCATGATCGAGCATTTTCCTGGCAGTCGCCAATGTCTTTACATCATCTTCAAGACCTAAAGCATAAGATGCTTCGAGCATAAGAAAGGCAGTCTCATAATCGTGACCGAAAGAAATGTGATCCAATTTAAAATTAGCTTTACGCTCTTCAATTGAACAATCATGGAATGATACCGGAGTCCAATTCCTATTGAAAAACAATTGCATATAACCTTGCGGAGTTACTATCACATCTCTAATTATTTCTAAAAGTGATTGTAATCGTTCTGCTACCAAAGGATCTTGCCATACTTTATATAATTCCGTAAATGCTTCTAATAAATGGATTGAAGAATTTTGATCTTTTAGTCCAACTTCATTTTTATCAGACGCAATAGTTTTATAATCAGAGTTGTTATCAAACGGCTCAGATTCCGCTGTTAGAAATTGAAAATAACCTTTATACTTTAAATCATAGGCATTGTTTTCTATCCATACAAAAGCTCTTTGTGCAAAATTCAAAACCTGCAAATCATCCGTAAGTTTATACAACGCCGCTAAAGCAAAAACAGCAAAAGCGTTTCCATAAACGCGTTTTTCATTCAGCCAGCCCTCTAATTCTGTCGCCTCTCCATCTCTGCTGCGAATTTGGTAAAATCCGCCGTATTTCTCATCCCACATTTTATTTTTTAAATATGAAAATCCATAACGCGCCATCCGCTCGTAATTTTTTTTATCATTTAAAAACTCTGCAGCTTTTGATAATGTCCAGATATGTCTTGCCTGTGTAACAATCATTTTCTCTTGTTCGGGCATTATCTTCCAATCGTGCGATATATTTGTATAATAACCTCCGCACTCTTCATCTAAAACTAAAGGATACCATCTTTTGATTATCCCATTTATCAAAGAAGCTCGCAATTCGTTTATAAGTCTTGAATCCGTTGGGGGAATTGCTATTCCATTGGCTATTATTTCTCCTTTTGTCTTCATATCAACTCGATTTTATCAATTGATATGCCACCTTGAAGGTTTATAACTATTAAAATCATCCCGACATTTTCGGCTAAAAAACTCATTCTTTTAGAAGAATTTTACATGCAGCAACCGATTTCTTTAACAACAAGACACTATGAAATTGATAATCATTCTTAAAATAATAATTAACGCACAGAATCAATTGAAGGAATACTAACCATTAAAGCACATTGGATTGTTATTACTTATCCCTATTTTTAAGTAATGTGTACTTATAGAAAGCTATTTGTTATTTACGCAATTCTACTTTTCAAGTAATTTGCGCATTCTTCTGGTGTTAAGAGTTGAACAACAAACTTTGTGCAGTCTCCTATCCCTTCCCAGAGTAATTCCTCCCTAAGAGTTTTTACTACTCCATTCCAAAATTCGCCTAATGTAATTATCGGTTTCTCTTTTAATAATCCTTTGTTGATAAACTCCCAAACAGCGGCAAGTTCGAGCAGTGTACCCGTGCCGCCTTTTAATACAACATAAGCATCGCCAAGTTCGATAAGCTTCATAAGACGCTCAACTAGTGAAGTCATAAATAACTCTTCATCAATCCATTTATTAACACCGCGTTTGAAATCGTTTCTAAAAGTAACTCCAATCGTTTTTCCGCCCCCCTCTTTTGCCCCACGCGCCGATGCCTCCATAATTCCGGCATAACCACCGTTGCAAATCGTAAAACCTGCAAGCGCAAGTTGTTTCCCTAATTCATAAGCAAGTCTGTATTCTTCTGAATTTTCCAGAACTCTTGCACTTCCAAAAACCGTAATTATTTTATTCACAAAACAAACTCCGATCACTATTCTTTATAAACTAAGATACCAGTTACCAATTCCTAACCACCAACAATCAATCTATAAATACCCAATGCACGCCAATCCTTAAATGCCTATCCGGCATAGGATAAATCGGTGCTAACAGATACTTTCCGTTTAACACATTTTGCAAGCTTAGCGCAACATGCGCTCCACCTATCCTTAGTATCATAAATAAATCTAATGTCGTAGATAGTCCTAAAATGTTTTCTCTGTATTGAATATAACTTAGCATTCGCGGATCGAACTGCATACTTTGCTGGCGATTATGAAAACGCAGACGAGTTCCAAACTTAGCATCGAGTTTATCATTAAAAAATTTATCTCGATAACTCGCTTCACCAGAAATTATAATATCCGGAATTTGCGTTTTAATAGAGTCTAATTCTTTATAATGCATTAAAGTCAATACGCCAAAAATTTCAAATTGACGCCAACGAAGTGTGGCATCGCCAGTAATGCCGAATATTCTCGCCTCATCTAAATTGCAAATTTCAATAGCCGACAATCCGCTCGATAGTTTAGCAGGTCGATATACAATCGGATCCTTAACTAATCGTCTGTAGGCGCTGGCATGAAATATTAAATTCTCGCCAAAGTGCAAATTAAATCCGGCTCGCCAAAATGTATGTTTTTCTTTTTGTATTTCATTTAAACGCATAATAGAGGAATCGCGTTCATCCTTCCAAAACCTCTCTTGAAAAGTTGGGAAACGATCGTACCACGTAAAATCTGCAAATAGTGTTAACCAATTTAGCGGGCAAGACTTTAAATTGATTCCGATGTTTTGCGTACTCAATCTTCCGACCATAGTTGAACGAATAAAGAAAGATGGAACAAAAACATTAGTCAATTCCATTTTCACCTGACCGAACATAGATTTTTCGGTTTCTATAAACAAAGGTATGTTTATGGTCGAATCGCTTTGTTTTCTTTCAACTTGTCCACCTAAACAAAAATAAAACGGTTCTAAATTAATTCTTTGCTGTAACCAAATTCCAAAAAAATTAGACTTTGTCGAATCACCTCTAAAAGAATTACCATCCCAATACTCTCGTTCTAATTTGCTATAATACAAATTTAATTGAGTAGTTGAAGATGAATCATTAAAGAATTTACCAATTGTGGAAAGCGTTAGGTCGTGCTTTGCCCGGCTATCTGAGGCATAAAGATTTATTACATAAGCGCTTGTTGCATCAAAAATATCAGACGAGCGTTTAATATCTACGCCGCTATTTAATCCATTCGCGGCTTTTGTATAAAATTCAGTAAGCGAGATATTAAACTTATCGGATAAGTTATATCTCAAACGTGCCCGAAAATTCCAAGCATCCAAATTTGCGTTATTAAATCTTCCTTCCGATACATGCCTTTGAAAACCAATCATCAAATTCAACCCGCGTATTATATTTTGTGTATATAATCCATCGGTAAGCAAAGTACCTTTGGGGTCTTGAACAAATCTGATTTTGGTCAAAGGCCGAAAACTGTTATATGAGCGAGTAATAAAATTCAAACCAATATTTGCAACATTCGAAGAACTCGTTAACATTTCGGATCCAACCAATACTTCAGCATTATCTAAAAATTCCAATGGTATATCTGTTAAATTGAAAACGCCTGTAACGGGATCATTCAACGGTCGCCCATCCATCATAATGCTTATACCGCGCGCATCTATGCCGAATGCGTTTAACTGTCCATACTTACCTGCTTCGCCTAAATCCCGATAAAAAAAGCCGGGTAGCTTCCAAATTATTTCCGTTAAGTACTTTGTATCGCTCCAAATGATTTTTTCTTGATGAAAATGATCTAAGGTGTCCGGCTCTTTTAAAATTTTACCCATTCCCGGTATGAACCTAACGCGAACAGAATCTACTACAATTGAATCGGCTTTCGCAATTAAAGAATCGGATTTGAATATTGCGCTATCGCTAACAGCATTAGCAAAATCGATAAATGCGTTAATATTTGCATTAGCAAACATAGAAGTGCCAACGTAACAAATAACAAATAAAATAAATAAGGCAATTGGTTTCAAAGCTTACCAGCCGGTGATCACTGAGATGGATTAAATGAAGGCGTCGTTAAAGAGACATTATAATTTTTTGGAAATAATCCGCGGACATTAAACGCTTTTTGTTCATTTTCAAATATTCCGAAAACAGTTGAACCGCTTCCGCTCATTTGAGTAAAAACAGCCCCTGCTTTTTCTAATTTATCTTTCACGTCTCGAACATCCGGATAACTCTTAAAGACAAACGATTCAAAATCGTTTTGTATTGATGCTTGCCATTTATTCGGCGTTTTAATCTTTTTCGTTATTATTTCCCGCAAATTGATTTCTTTTTTTCTTTGATCAAGATTTAAATTTTTATATGCCCATGATGTAGAGACGTGTATAACAGGCGTAACAATTGCAATCCAACAGGGAATATCGAGATTAAAATGTTCGATAATATCGCCGCGCCCTGTTGCGTATGCTGTGCCTCCTTCGATAAAGAACGGCACATCTGCGCCAATTTGACCAGCAAGCTGGCGCAGTTGATTATTTTTTAAATTCAATTTCCAAAATTTATTCAGACCTCGAAGCACTGCCGCCGCATCACTGCTTCCGCCTCCAAGCCCAGCTCCTATCGGTATATTTTTTTTCAGATGGATTATAACCCCATCATTCACATTTTTTTCCGTTTGAAGCGCATGCGCGGCTTTCATGCATAGATTTGTGTTATCGATCGGCACCAAGATCGAATCCGCTGTCATTGCTATTTTATTGCTTGGTTCAAATTCTATTTCATCAAATATATCAACTTCGTGGAGCACAGTTTCTATATCGTGGAAACCGTCCGAGCGCTTACCGAGTATATTAAGTCCTATATTAATTTTAGCGTATGCGCGTAAATTCATCTTCTATTTTTTATTAATCATTGTATATCTATTTATCTGCCATTCACAAAAAGCGTTCACCAAATTCTTTATTTGAATAAATGCGTGTAAAAGAATCGCCCAAATAATTATTGAGCAAAATAGCAGTTTTACCTCGCAGATGCAACTTTGATTGTTATACTTTTTTTATTATGTTTTTATGTATAAAGATAGATAATTATGAAAACACCTGAAGCAAAAACAATTTCCATTAATAATGTACTTATCGGCGGAAATAATCCTTTAGTATTAATAGCCGGACCTTGCTTAGTTGAAAACCGTGAAATTATTTTCACAACAGCGAAAACAATAATATCTATAACCGATAGATTAAAAATCCCCTTCGTCTTCAAATCGTCGTACCGAAAAGCTAATCGGACAAGCGGCGAATCATTCGCTACAATTGGAGATGTTAAAGCTCTGAAAATCCTCGCCGAAGTAAAGAAAGAATTCAGCATTCCGATTTTAACTGATATACATTCACCTGCTGAGGCGCAATTTGCCGCAGAGGTTGCTGATGTTCTGCAAATTCCGGCGTTTCTTTGCCGCCAAACAGAATTGCTTGAAGCCGCTGGTAAAACTGGAAAAGTAATTAACATCAAAAAGGGACAATTCTTAGCGCCTGAAGATATGCACTTAGCCGCAGAAAAAGTTGCTTCAACAGGTAACGAAAAAATATTATTAACAGAACGGGGCACAACTTTTGGTTATCATAATCTTGTTGTTGACATGCGTTCTTTGCCTATTATGCGAAAATCAGGATACCCGGTGGTGCTGGATGCAACGCACTCCGTGCAATTGCCCGGTGGCGAAAGGAAACAAAGCGGCGGTCAGCCGGAATTTATTTTCCCGATTGCGCGCGCAGGAGTTGCAGCCGGCTGTGATGCTTTATTTGTCGAAACACATCCGAATCCGATTCAAGCATTAAGCGATTCCGCAAGTCAACTTAAATTAGATTTGCTGGAAGAATTGCTCAGACAAGTAAAATCAATTGATGAAGTTGTAAAA
>JBBIII010000106.1:0-6542 GCA_037446575.1 Ignavibacteriales bacterium | reverse complement strand
AATTATAGATTTCATAAGAAACCTCCTAAAGTTGTGGAAAAATGGTTGTTTATTAATAATTATTTTAATGCTTAATATTTTCATTTTTACATCAGCAAATATAATCAAAGATTTTCGAGAAGCAATGCAATTTATTAAAGTTTTTCAATGAATGTGCCGCATCGCACGTTAAAAAATCAGATCAGACTTAATTGCTCTTTATTTCTGTGTATTTTCCATGCAATTAAATACCAACTGTCATACTTCTCCAAGCACTAATTACAAAGGAACTCGCCGGAAAATTTGCATAGCTGTATCTGTATCAACAACAAATATTAATTCGTGGATAAAACAATTTATTTTTCTAATTTCCATTGGTAATAACATTCCAAGCTTTGTGCCAATTACTCAATTAGAAAGTTATATAAATAATGTCAAGAATTCGAATAGTTGTCTCTTTAAAGTTTTAGATTTAATAACAGCATGTCGGATAGTTGCGACAAGTTAATATAGAATTAAGATTTTTTTGGTAGTTGTTTATTATTCTAAATATTTTGCAAATATATAAGATAAATTCTGCATATCCTTCTTAAGTGAAATGCGCAAGGCATCGCCAAAAGTACTTAATACGATTAACGCGTTAACATTAGCGTCGAAACTTGATGCTTTGGAAAGCCGTTTCCACATACCTTTGTTCACTTTGCTAATTTCCTGATAAATGCTAACAAGTCCGTCTAAACTCCAATCTAAAGGTAATCCCTTCATAGAACGAAAATATTGTGCCACTAAATACATAGATACTGCGCGGAAAATTGTTTCGGTTGAAGTTGCAAATGGAAGATGGAATCTTACCATTGGACGCAATTTGTCTAATATCGGGCATCCGCTTGTTACCATGTAAATACCAAGTATGGCGCTCAGTCCATTTTGAACTGAAGTATCTCGCACATAAGTACGGTCTGGAGTTTCGACATGAACCCGAGCTTTATCATAAGAAGTTGAAAATTTGAAATCTTCTATAAGGTGAGCAATATTGACGGCAACCGGACAAAATTCAATATTTTTTAACGGACAATTTTCACACTGTTGATATTCTAATTTAGTCCAAGCAGGATTTGATGGAAGCGGACTTTGAATAACCTCTAATGTTTTTGCATCAAGAATAACGTCAAATTGTTTTTTCTCCCCGGTTTCAAATTGAAATACGTATCGAATTTTTAGAACACCATCTGCATCAGCCATTATTTGACTTTCATAATTTGATTTGTTATATATTTTGACATCAACAATAGCAATCTATTACTTTGATGGAACTTTTCTCTTTTGCTCTCCGTTTAAAACTTTAATACCCGCAAATAATAATGCGGATTGAATAAAAATCTTAATTGAACAAGCAATTTTTATCTACTTGTTTAACATAAACTTAAATTACAAAAAAGTCTATTGAAGATGAATTACTTTTATCATATCTTATTACACAATTTTAATAGATTAAATTACAACATTAAATATATTTTACCAATAAGGAGTGTTTATGAAAAAACTTTTATTTGTTTTATCGCTAATATTTTCAATAGTTCTTACGCAGGCAATTGTTGCTCAAGAGAAAAAAGAGGCAAAGGAAGAGGTAAAAATTCAGGCGGATGCTAAAAAAGAGGCAAAAGAGGTAAGTAAAGAGTGCGAAAAAAAACGCAAAAAAGAATGTAAAAAGGGAAAAAGTATAAGCGCTGAAAGCAAAAAAGCATGCGAAGAAAAGTGCAAAAAAGAATGTGCTGATAAAAAAGATGAATGCTGTGATAAAGATAAAAAAGAAGTAAAGAAAGTTGAAAAGAAAGTTATTAAGAAGGAAGTTAAGAAAGACGAAAAGAAGTAATAAGGAATTAGAGTTATAAATAAGCCGCTTCGGTTAAACCGGGACGGCTTTTTTGTTGTACGGTTTGATAGTGAACCTACTTTTCGGTAGTTTGTTTCACCCTGATTATCCAGAATTTCTGAGATAATTGGGGTAAGCTGTTTTTTTTTATAAGAATTTAGAATTAAGAAGATAGAATATAGAAGAAAATAATTGTGATTGATCAGATAAGAAAAAAGATAATTGAAAGCGATCCATTTTTAGAATTTGAAAAAAAGATCAGATCACTCCGACCCGACAAACCTATTCATATTTGCGGTATTAGCGGCTCATTGCTTTCTTTTGTTGCCGCGCATCTGTACGATTTACAACTTAAACAATTGCTGGTTGTCGTTCCCGACAAAGACAAAGCAGAGCAATTGCGTGATGATTGCGCTTTACTTTTAGGTGAATCTGTTGTTCAACTTTACGCTTGTGGACCATCGCATGCCGCAAAACTGCTCGATATGAGCGCGCCAATTGCCCAGATTGAAACGCTAAGGGCGCTTTCAAAAATGGAGAGTGCGCTTATTATTGCATCCGCGGAAGCAATCACGGTGTCACTTCCACCAAAAGAAAATTTTATCGAACGTTCAATAGAACTCGATGTTAATAAGGAATACCCATTTGAAGAATTAATACAAAAACTGATAAGTTTAGGTTTTGAGAAAAAAGATTTTGTTGAAGAGTACGGCGATTTTGCCGTGCGCGGCGGAATTTTAGATGTCTTTCCATTCATTGGAGATAATCCGATAAGATTTGAATTTTGGGGCGATACCATCGAGTCAATTAGAGAGTTCGATACGCTATCGCAACGATCAATTCGGGAATTACAATCGGCAAATATTACGGCAAGCTTGCGTTGTGATTACGCTAATAACGCAGATTCACCGCAGAATGCAGATTTTACAGATGGAGTAAAAAGTCAAAAGTCAGAAATCAATGGTAGAAAATTATCTAAACAGTATGTTACGATATTTGAATATTTAAATAACGATGCAACGGTTCTTTTGTACGATCCGATTTTGATTCAAAGAGAAATTGAAGAGCTTATCCACGAAGGGCACGAAGAGACACTAAGATGGAATGAGATTGAGAAGAAAATAAATAACTTTTCAGTTGTCGAACACTCGGCATTAGTCAAACACGAAAATGCTATTGATTTTAGATCACAATCACAACCGGCTATTGGGGGAAGTATTAAAAGATTGATAGAGCAAGTAAGGAATTTGAATGAAGATGGCTATGAAGTTTTTATTTCCTGCGATACGAAAGAAGAGGGCGAAAGACTGAATGAATTGATAGAGGAAGAGTTGACCGCTCCGGAAAAACAGAATACAGAATATAGAATTGAAAATATAGAAAATACAAATCAAGATAATGAAAATAATTACATAGCCAAGCAGGTGGATATCAATAGTATTGCATCTGCAATTCAGTACTCTTTGTTTTTTGATGCTTTACACTCCGGCTTTGTAAATCATCCGGCAAAAATAGCCACATTTACAGAGCACGAAATATTCGGCAGAGTAAAAAGGCGCGGTTCGACTAAAAGGAAAAAATTTAAAGGTTTTTCGCAAAAAGAATTTCAACTGCTAAAGCGTGGAGACTTTGTTGTACATCAAGATTATGGTATTGGAAAATTTTCTGGGCTTCAAAAAATAAAAGTGCGCGGCGTAGAAACCGAAGTGATGAAAATTCTTTATGAAGAGAATGATTCATTATATGTTCATCTGAATTATATTAATCGGGTTCAAAAGTATTCATCAAAAGAAGGGCACACGCCGAAGCTGAGTAAACTTGGCGGCACAGAATGGGAACGACTAAAATCACGCGCACGAAAGAAAATAAAAGATATTGCACGCGATCTTATAAAATTATATGCGCGCCGCAAGCATGAAAAAGGATTCGCATTTGCACCGGATACACACTGGCAAAAAGAAATGGAAGCGTCGTTTATTTACGAAGATACACCGGATCAGGCAAGCTCGACAATCGATATAAAGAAAGATATGGAAGCGCAGTCGCCGATGGATCGCTTAATTTGCGGCGATGTTGGATTCGGAAAAACAGAGGTTGCAGTACGCGCAACTTTCAAAGCTATAATGAACGGAAAACAGGTAGCCGTGCTTGTTCCGACAACAATTCTTGCGCAACAACATTTCAATACTTTTTTAGACAGAATTGGCCGTTATTCGGTGCGCATTGAATCAATGACGCGTTTCAGAACAAGAAAAGAACAACTTGAAATTTTACAAGCGCTTCAAGAAGGAAAGGTTGATGTTATAATCGGAACGCATCGGTTATTATCAAAAGATGTAATCTTCAAAGATTTGGGCTTGTTGATTATCGATGAAGAGCAGAGATTTGGCGTAGCGGCGAAAGAAAAATTGCGTCAGTTGAGAGCAAACGTAGATACATTAACTTTGACGGCAACGCCTATTCCGCGCACATTGCAATTTTCACTGATGGGCGCGCGCGATTTATCGCTCATAAACACACCGCCAAGAAACCGTATCCCGATTCAGACTGAGATAGCGCAATTCGATATGCAATTAATACGCGAAGCAATACTAAAGGAATTGCACAGAGTTGGGCAAGTATATTTTGTTCATGATCGGGTTCAGAATATTGATTTAATTCAATCAATGTTAGAAGAGCACATACCGCAAGCTCGATTTCACGTTGCTCACGGCCAGATGAAAGGACATGAACTTGAAAAAGCAATGTTAGATTTTATGGAGAAGAAGTACGATGTATTGATTTGCACGAAGATAATTGAATCGGGGATAGACATTCCGAGTGTCAATACAATAATAATAAATAGGGCAGATAGATTTGGACTAGCCGAACTTTATCAACTTCGAGGGCGGGTTGGGCGTTCAAATGTTCAAGCGTACGCTTATTTATTAACGCCGCCGCTTTCAGTTTTGCCGAGAGTAACGTTACGGCGAATGCAAGCAATTCAAGAATTTACCGAACTTGGCTCTGGTTTTAATCTTGCAATGCGCGATTTGGAAATTCGCGGCGCGGGCAACTTACTCGGCGGGGAACAATCCGGCTTTATTTTAGAGATGGGATTTGAGATGTATCAACGAATTGTTGAAGAAGCAGTTGCCGAATTGAAGGAAGAAGAGTTTCAGGAGATAAGAGATAGTAAGATTATAGATAAGAGAATTAAGAAACCAGAAATTCAAATTGAGACTGATATTGAAGCATTGATACCGGATATTTACGTTGAGCAGGATTCGGAAAGATTAGATATTTATAGACGATTATACAAGTGCGAGAGCGCTGAAGATATAAATGCTATGCGAATAGAGCTTCAGGATAGATTTGGCGAGTATCCTGAAGAAGTTGAGAATTTGTTCAAGATAGTCGAATTGAAGCTTCTAACCGGCAATTCAGGATTTATTAAATTAGAATTAAGCGGGGAGAGTTTAAATCTTCATTTCCCATCGCCGGATGAAAAGATGTTTTATGAAGGAGATAATGCGCCTTTCCAGAAAATTGTTTCGCAAATTCAAACTCTTAAAAAATTCAATCCTCATCTTAAACAGGATAACAAACAGTTAAAGTTGGTTGCACGAATTAAAAGTAATAACGATGCGAACAAAAAAATTGACGAAATAAAGAAATTTATTGAAAATCTATTACAGCAAATTTAAAATCTCATCACAATTATAACCAATGCCTACACCCAAATCTCATAATCTTAGAATCTCAACATCTTTAATCTCTGCTATTCCGGTTTCATCTGGAGTTTATCTTTTCTTTGGAGAGGATGATTTGCTATTGTACGTTGGTAAAAGCAAAAATATCAGAGCGCGCGTGCGTTCTCATATTAACTCAATAGATGAAAAATGGTTGACGAAAAGAATACGAAAAATTGAAACTCGGAAAACAGCTGGTGAACTTGGCGCTCTATTGCTGGAATCACAACTAATAAAAGAATTGCGTCCGATGTATAATGTTCGCGCGAAACAACCGCGCAGAATTATAATTGCAAGAAGAATTGAAAATGAACAAGGTTATGCGACTGTAAAGTTAGAAGCGGTGGACTATCTCGATATTAAACCCGACTCACCGATACTTGGAATATTCAAACACAAAACTCAGGCCAAAGAATTTCTCGATAAGGTTTCTAATACACATTGTCTTTGCTCGAAACTTCTTCGCTTGGAAACTTCGAGAGGATATTGTTTTCCGTATCATTTAGGAAAATGTAAGGGCGCTTGTATGGGCGAGGAGGACGTAGATACTTATAATGCTCGAGTAGAAGCGGCATTTGAGGCAAGGCGAATTGTCGCATGGCCATTTAACGGGACAATCACTATCAAAGAAGTTTCTAAAGATAAAAAATTGAAGGAAACATTTGTAATAGATAATTGGTGTTTAATTGATAAGTCGGACAAAACTAAACAGCACAAGCATCGTTTCGATTATGATACTTACAAGATTTTGTACAGTTATGTGATGGGGAGAAAAGGAGCTTAATTAGGGGAAGAGAATAATTATTATTACGATAGTCTAGTTAGAAATTCACTCTGATGAATGGATTATACACTTAGGAAGAACTGAATAACTCAAAAACTTGTTAGGGAGATATGGAAAAATAAAATTTCATATAGTTGCACTTCGTGCGCCCTAACGATTTCTATATTACAAAAAA
>JBBIII010000105.1:0-6723 GCA_037446575.1 Ignavibacteriales bacterium | reverse complement strand
AAGTATTTTAACAATTGCGGCGCCAATTCCGCGCGAGCCGCCGGTTACAAGCGCAGTCTTCCCTGTCAAATCTATTTTCATGCAACCAAATTCCTTCGTATAATGTTAATGAATTAGCTAAAAGATAAGCGAACTAATTTGTGTTTCCAATAGTGTAAAATATGAAACTTTTTACTGCTAATATGAAAATGGCAGAAGTGGTCCACGGTAATTATCTACTGTTACCCGTAATAAATCGCTTTGGCATCTCATTGGGATTTGGCGAAATGAGTGTCAAAGCCGTATGCAAAAAACATAAAATTGACGTTAATTTTTTTCTGACAATTATAAATACTTTTACTCATGAGCAATATTTCCTAGAGAAAAAACTTCAGGCGCTAAATGTTTTAATGATAGTAGATTACCTCATTAAGACTCACAAATATTACGTTGAAACCGAAGTGCCGCTTATTGAAAAGCTAATCAATAATCTATTGCGGTACTTGCCAGCAGATAAGAAGAAATTGACGCTTATAAGAAAATTCTTTTTGGATTATAAGAGAGAATTGCTTGACCATTTGAAGCGCGAAGAAGAGATAACTTTTCCTTATGTAAAAAAGGTGTACAAATTATTCAAAAAGCAAAATCTAACCGAAAAAGAGAAAAGGATGCTTTCTAAATATTCGATGCACATATTTGAAGAAGAGCATACTGATGTAGATGAAAAATTGTACGACTTAAAGAATATACTTATTAAATATGTCAGCGGCGATTCTATGCGGGATGTTTTCAATGAAGTAATTTTTGAATTGTTCCGGCTTGAAAAAGATATTAAAGACCATACGCGTATTGAAAATAAAATTCTTCTGCCTTTAGTTGAAGAAATGGAAGATGCGCTGTTCTACCCTGAAGAACATTCAAAAAGAACTGCGGGTAAAAATGCTTTAGTAAAAAATTTAGCCACAGAAGAAAATAAAAAAAACGGAATTTTATCCTATTCAAATTCATTCAATATCTCAAAATCAATTCCGCATAAATTAGAGGGGTTAACCTCACGCGAAATAGAAGTTCTTCAGCTTGTAGCTTGCGGATTCTTGAATAAACAAATTGCTGATAAGCTTTCCATTTCTTTACACACTGTAATTTCTCACCGAAAAAACATCACTCGCAAGTTGCAGATTAAAACAATTGCAGGTTTAACAATTTACGCGCTGATAAACGGACTTATCTCGTCTCAAAACATCAATTAGATTTTATCTTCTAATTACTATAAATAAACATCCCAATAAATTGGGATTGTTTTAATTTCATATCTACGTTAATTTTAACGCGTATCAAATTCACTTACATAGGTCGGATATATGAAAGCTCTAATTATTACAACCATTTGTGTACTTTGTCTTCAAGTAAATATTTTCTCACAGGAAAACCATATAAATCAATCAGACGCAATCCTACTTAACGCATCTTACACCGGCGATTTTATTAATGTATTATCGGGCGGACTCCGAAAAGGAACTGTCTATTTAGGAATTGCCAACTTTAAGTGCGAGTTTAATACAGAAATTGCCGATTTGTGGAGCGGCGGATTGTTTTTCATTAATGCGGCAAGCACACACGGCGGCACTCCATCAGAAAGTTTTATCGGCGATCATCAAGTTGCATCAAACATCGAAGCAGGCAACTATGCATTCATTCAGGAGCTATGGTTTAAACAAACATTAGGTTCGTTTAATTTTACAATTGGCGTGCAGGACGTCAATGTTGAGTTTGCCGGATGTTGTTCGGGTTCTTTATTTATGAATAGTTCGTTCGGCATTGCGCCAACTATTACATCGAGCATTCCTGTGCCTGTCTTTCCACTTACTTCGCTCGGGCTAACAGTTGTTTGGGAAGCGACAGATCAACTAACTTTGCGTACCGCGTTGTTCGACGGTTCTCCGACAACTTTTGAACAAAATCCGCACAATCTTCATTGGAGTTTCCATAACAGCGAAGGAATTATCAATCTGTTCGAAGCTGAATATCAAAAGGAAAATGAATTTTTATGGAAGCTGGGATTTTTCCATCACGACCAACTGATAACTTCGAGTGAATCAGTTGAGAAAGTTATGTATGAACATAACGCCGGCGTCTATGGTGTGGCGGATGCGCTAATTTTCGTCGGCAATGGACAACAAAGCTCGTTAAATATTTTCTGCCAATTTGGTTACAGCGCGCGATATATAAATGAGAATTTTTGGTACGCCGGCTTAGGATTAAGATATTACGGCGTATTCTCTAATCGGAACACTGACGAATTCGGAGTTGCTGTTGCTCATGCCGGAATGAGATCGCTAAAAGATGAAACAACTATTGAAATAACATATAAACGGCAAATGAATAATCATATTTTCTTACAACCTAATTTGCAGTACATTATCAATCCAGCTGGAACTGGAAACGAATTAAGGGATTGCGTTGTTGGTTCGCTTAGATTTGGGATATTATTATAAATGGAAACAAACATAATTACATACGTTCCTCTTTCCGAGCTTCAAAGCGGAAGCGGCGGAATAATTGTTAAAGTAATTGGGCACGGCGCATTCCGTAAACGAATATCCGAGATGGGATTTGTTAAGGGAAAAAATGTTAAAGTAATTAAGAATGCTCCATTAAACGACCCGATCGAATACGAGATAATGGGTTATCGCGTATCCTTGCGAAGAAACGAAGCTAAGCTTATACAAGTTACCACCGAGATTAATGATGATGTAATTTTAGACGTTCCCTATGAGGGAACAATTTCGGAAGGCAAACAAAAAATTTCACAAAAACAAAAATGCGATGTAATTTCGGTGGCTTTAGTCGGCAATCCTAACAGCGGCAAAACCACATTATTCAATTATGCCGCAGGCATGCATGAACGCGTTGCAAATTATGGCGGAGTTACAATTGAAGCGAAAGAGGCGTCGATCGAACATGATAATTATGTTCTAAAACTCACCGACCTTCCGGGCACGTACTCTATAACAGAATACACTCCTGAAGAATTATTTGTGCGCCGGCACATTACCGAAACGATGCCGGATGTAGTGGTAAATGTAATTGACGCATCTAATCTCGAACGCAATCTGTTTCTCACTACACAATTGATTGATATGAACATAAAAGTAATAATTGCTTTGAATATGTTCGATGAATTACAAAAAAGCGGCGCGCATCTGCAGTATAATAATTTAGCGGAGTTACTCGGTATTCCGATCGTTCCAACAATTGCTGTGCGTGGAGTAGGACTAAACGAGCTCGTTAAAAAAATTATCGAAGTATATGAAGATCGAGATCCAATTGTTCACCACATTCACATTAACTATGGTAAAAATATCGAAGACGCTATTCAGAAATTACAAAGCGTTTTGAAAATGGATTCTGCGTTATCTGTTAAATATTCTACACGTTATGTAGCAATAAAATTATTGGAACACGACAAGACGATATTTGAAGAGATGCGTTCATTCAACGACTATGAATCAATTGCCTCTGTGGCAAAATCTGAAATTCATAAAATAGAAAAAGAATATGGAGAAAGATCAGAGACTATAATTGCTGATGTAAAATACGGATTTATTGACGGAGCATTAAGCGAAACGCTTATTGTAAGTCCGATAGAAAAACGGAAAAAGAAACGAGAAATTGACAATATACTTACACACAAACTTTTTGGTTTTCCGATATTTATTTTGTTTATGTGGTTGATGTTTCAGACGACTTTTACGCTTGGTAGTTACCCGATGGAATGGATTGACGCCGGAGTCGGGTTACTCGGAGAGACTTTCACAAACATTATGCCCAATGGCGCAGTAAAGGATCTTTTAGTTCAGGGAATAATCAGCGGAGTAGGCGGTGTTATAATCTTTCTACCTAATATTTTAATTTTATTCTTTTTCATTTCACTTATGGAAGATACCGGCTATATGGCGCGCGTCTCTTTTATAATGGATAGACTAATGCATAAAATTGGATTGCACGGCAAATCATTTATTCCGCTGTTGATGGGATTCGGATGTAATGTTCCTGCAATAATGGCAACACGAACGCTTGAAAATAGAAAAGATAGAATTCTAACAATGCTGATTACGCCCTTCATGTCCTGCAGTGCACGTTTGCCTGTATTTGTTCTGTTGATTTCCGCTTTCTTTCCATATAATCAAGGGTTAATCCTTCTTTCAATTTATTTTGTCGGCGTAATTATGGCTGTCCTTTCTGCTATTGTTTTAAAAAGAATTTTCTTTGCCAAGCAGGATGTCCCTTTTGTAATGGAATTACCACCATACAGAATTCCGACACTAAGAAATACAACGATGCACATGTGGCATAAATCTGTACAATATCTGAAAAAGATGGGCGGAATTATTCTGGCGGCATCAATACTTATATGGGCGCTAAGTTATTATCCGAAAAATATAAAATACTCAAAAGATTATAATGCATTAATTGAACAAGAAATAAATTCGACTTTGCCGAACGATGGAGAAAAATCTAAACGTATATCATCGCTTGAACTTCAAAAGAAAGCTGAAGAAATCGAACAATCTTATATCGGAAGAATGGGGCGCTTTATAGAGCCGGCAATTCATCCGTTAGGATTCGATTGGAAAATTGGCGTAAGTATTCTTACTGGACTGGCGGCAAAAGAAATTGTAGTAAGCTCAATGGGTATTTTATATCAAGCTGATCTATCAGCCGATGAAGAATCTGAAAGTTTAATAGAAATACTTCAACAGCAAACATTTACAGAAGGCAATCGCAAAGGGGAAAAAGTATTTACGCCTCTTACCGCATACGGCTTAATGTTGTTTGTTTTAATTTACTTCCCGTGCGTCGCTGTAATAGCGGCAATAAGAAAAGAGGCAAACTGGTCGTGGGCATTTTTTACAATGGTTTATACTACCACAATTGCATGGGTTGTCTCGTTTTTAGTATATCAAATAGGAATTTTATTTTAGGTAGGAGAAATAAGTGCAGGATATAATTGTCATCGGAATTGTTCTAACGGTAATCCTTTATATAATCCATTCTCTTTTAAATATTATCAGAAAAGATAATAACAGGGGATGTGGAAATTGCGCAGGATGTTCACAAATCATTCAAAAGATTGAGATTTTGGATAAATCGAAACACTGAAGAAAAATTTACTTTCATCTAAATATTAATTATTTTCTTCCGTTCCATTAAATATATAAAACATATATAAAGCATATATAATAAAGGAGACAAAATGGAAGAACAAACTTTACCCCCTGCCCCATCACTCAGTTCTACGATCATGAATGTATTCTCTGCCCCATCCGACGCATTTACGGGATTGGATAAAGCAGAATCCAAAGCATCGCTCTGGATTATTCCGCTTATTGTCGTAATTGCATCCGTAATATTGATGATGGTTGTTGGATTTACTGACCAGAGTTTAAAAGAACAACGACTCGATGCAACTCAT
The DNA here is from genome assembly GCA_037446575.1 of Ignavibacteriales bacterium. Classification (GTDB taxonomy): domain Bacteria; phylum Bacteroidota; class Ignavibacteria; order UBA10030; family UBA10030; genus JBBIII01. The sequence continues at coordinate 1,268 of JBBIII010000105.1, read as the reverse complement.
ACAATGTTTGAAAAGCGTGTTGCTGAAGGAAAAATGACTGAACAACAAATGGATCAAGCTTTAACAGGAATGGAAAAAGGAGGCGGAATTATTCTTGCTATTCAAATCGTCGCTATAACAATTATTTTTTCAATTATTTTCTTTTTATCGGCATTGGTATTATGGCTTGGAAACAAATTTATTCTTAAATCGACTGCGAACTACGAAAAGATACTTGAACTTAGCGGAATTGCGACGTGGATAGGCGCACTTGGCATAATCATCCAAACTATTATGATGGTCGGATTAAATTCTATCTACGCTCAACCAAGCTTAGCGTTATTTTTCTACAATAACTTCGACCCTCTAAATTCTACGCATAAACTATTAGCAATGATTAATTTCTTCTCTGTTTGGCAAACTATCGTAATCGGAATCGGTCTTAGCAAATGGAGCGATAAAGGGATTACTTTAGCAATGATAGTATCTTTTGTAGTTTGGTTCTTAACGCTCGCTTTAATGTATTCAATGGGAATAGCTGGATAATATTTGTTTATTACGTTGCGTAAAGATGTCTGACACCAATCTTTAGGTTTAGCTAAGATGGTGTCTGACATCTACCTAAAAAATTCGCTTTTCATTATTGTTCCCAAACTCCTTTCTGTTTGTACACTATACCATTCTATTTATGTCAGAACTTTATCGTACTGCTGTCAGGACTTTTGTCCTGACAGAAAAAAACCTTGTATTGATTATTTAATATGTCAGGAGGCAACTCCTGACACCAATGTAATGATGGGAATAGCAGGGTAAAAATCGAAAGACGCCTGACACTTAATACAAGACCAAGACGAGCAAAGTATATTATTAGATGTCAGACACCTTTCTTAGCGTTATCAGAAGTTAGGTGTCAGACATCTATTTCTTCGTAATCAGTTCTTTCAACTCAGCAAGCCGTTTTTCGATTCTATCCATTTGTTCGTTGTGATGGAGCCATACTTCGCTTCTCCGCACCGATTGGCGCTCCGCCATTTGTGCGGCTCGGACGACTTTATCCATAAATAGTCCAAATAGCCAGACGCCTATAAAGCCAAGTGGGATTATTAGAATAAGCAATTCGCGCAGACGGGGAATTCCAAAGAAAATCATCAACTTATCGCTGGCTGTTATAATAAGAAGCGTAAAGTTGACGATCACCAAAAAAGACTGACCAAGATCGAAGCGGTACTTTTGCGAAAAGAAAATTTCTCGCCAACGCGCTAAACGTGTTTTTACGGAGGATAATTTTT
>JBBIII010000104.1:0-6794 GCA_037446575.1 Ignavibacteriales bacterium | reverse complement strand
TATTATAAGGAGGAACTTATGAAGTCAACAAATGTCCCTCTTCAAAAGGAATTAAAAACTAGCAAAGTATTCTCTCGAAAACTTGGTAAAATGAAAACTAACATTAAGAATGTTAATACCAAGCGTCAACGAATGATAACAAGCATAACTGCGGGTCATATAAGAGGCGGACATTCTTTCCACTAATCCAAAAAAACATATATTTATAAAATTTTCTTAAGCCTCTTGATGATCGAGAGGCTTTTTATATGATAATATTGCTGAATATATTTCTTTTTAATTTTTTTATATTCCTACCGAGAAATAATATAGAATTAATTTATCACAGTTCAAGACAAGAAAATAAAATTGCAATTACATTTGATGCTTGTCCATCTGTAATCAGAGGTGGGTTTGATAAAGATATAGTAAATACACTAATCGATTCTGGCGTGCCAGCTACTTTTTTTCTAAGCGGCAAATGGATACAAAAACACAAGCAAGAAGTGAAATTTCTAAATTCAATACCATTTTTTGAAATAGGAAATCATAGTTACACACATGCGAATTTATCCCGGCTTAGCATAGATAGCATTAAACAAGAATTAATATTAACCGAAAAGCTAATAAAAGAAATTACGGGTACCTCAATAAAACTATTTCGGCCGCCTTATGGAAAGATAAATAATAACATAACTCAAACAGCACATAGTCTCGGTTTCACAACTGTTATGTATGATGTAGTTTCCGGTGATCCCGATTCGACAATTACTCCTGATGCGCTTATTAATTATGTTAATTCACGAACCAGTAATGGCTCTATAATAATTATGCATGTGAACGGAAGAGGTTGGCATACGGCAAAAGCGTTGCCTAATATTTTCCATTATCTTAAAAAGAAGGGATTTATATTTGTAAGGGTTAGCGAGTTAATTAACCGGCTGGAAAAAAAGTTTTGACTATATCTATGTTTGCTAAATTCGTTTGATTAAAATAAATGTCGTATCATCTCTTAAATCTGCGCCAGATCTGTGCTTAGTCAGCATATTATATAAATGCTGTTGTATTACATTTACGTTTTCTTCGGCATATAATTTTATTATATCAGCAATTTTTTCTTCACTAAATTCTTTGCCTTCTTTACTAATAGATTCGCTAACACCATCAGTAAATAAAAACAAAATATCGTTCTTATCAAGCAACGTGTTTCCAAGTTCAATTGCATCATAGAAGCTTGTTTTAGATATCGCTCCGTTATTTTCAATTCCATTATATGAAGGCGCCATCCCTATTGCTATACCATTGGGCTGCAACCAAGATATTTCTCTGATAGAAGCTTTATAATGTAAGGCAGGTGGATGTCCTGCGCGGCAGTATTCCACTTTCCCGTCATTATTCAACTTTAATAAAAAGAGTGTTAGGAAGTAATTTCTTTTAAGCTGTCCGTATAAATGTGAATTTAGTTTTACAAGTAATAGCTTTAGGTCATCAGTTTCCTTAGCGAATAGTTGTAGAGCGGTTTGTATTTTAACGACATACAAAGCTGACGAAATTCCCTTTCCTGAAACATCTCCAATAGCTATTAAATTATCGTTATTTGAAGTTTTAATAATATCATAGAAGTCGCCGCCGACTTGTTTTGCAACTTCGCTGAACGATGAAATATCATAGCCGGTTATTATCTTGCTATTAATTGGTTGAAGACTGAGTTGAATTTCCCTTGCAATGGTCAGCTCATCCTTTGTTGTAAGTTTATCGGCAAGCTCCATAGCAAGTAAAAGATTAATAATTAAAAAAGCATAAACGGCTGATTCGGGTTTGCCTTGAATAATAGAAACCATTATAAAAACAATTGCTATTGCATACATGAATCTTCGAGCTGGCGATAATTTTAATAGAAATGCAATAAAAAGATGATAAATAAACTTTAGAGCACGTTTAAATTTGTTCTTTTCTTCCTCAACGGACTTCATGCTACGCGCATAGAATTCATACATTCCGCGCATATCATCATTAACCGATTTATTAAGGTCTTCCCAAGTTAGTTCCTTGGTTAAAATATCATATAGATTACGGATAAAACCGTGATTTATATTTAACATAGCTGTTTATATCTCGAATTCACTTCTTGATTTACGACAAAGGAAGGAAAAAGTTAAGCTGAATTTTATTTTCTTTCTATAGCATGTCTTTTCTTAACAAATGACTGTAGAAAATAACCTTTATCTTCAAGTGTCTCTATGTTTTTTTCAACAAACTCCACAATCATCTCGGCTGGAATAGCGGGAGCTACGCCGTAGATAATTTCTGATTTGTTTTCAATAAACAGCTCTCCCTTAAAAGGAGCTTCTGTATCAAACTCTGCTAATTCGCCTTCTTTTAACGGCGTTACATAAGTAAAAAGTCGAGCTGGAACAAGTTTTACCATTCCGACTAATTCAAAATTAGGCACACCATCTCTAATGGCAAGTATTATGCCTCCACTAAATCCTCTATTAAAAACTGCGTCTGTGAGAAATGAGCCGTATTTATCGCGATTAGGATTGCTAACAATCGCTTTTGTAATTACTTTATAACCCGCTGGATAACCAAAAAGATATACAAATGCACCCCACTCAAGCTCTTTCGCTTTTCCTATAGGATAGTCAAAAACATTTATATTAGAAGTATGTGTTCGTATTAAATTTTTTTGGCCTAAAATCGCTAAATCATATTCATTGTTAATAGCAAGCGCTTCAAGATTATCGGCGCCTTGAATTGCCGCCACATAATTTACTTGCTTCTCTTTGACTGTTACGCTTTGAATATAATCCGACATTGATTTATCGTCATATCTATAGTAAGTTATTATCGAATCGGGAAAAGTAATTACATGCGCGCATGTTAAAAACGCAATTCTATTATTATCGTAGTATATAATTGTTGCGCTACCAGAGGCAGTTCTAGTAAAATAAATCTCTTTTTCTGCTTTTTCTTTAAAAAATATATTGCCGATATCTCTATATTTAATTTTCGCTGCAAAAGGAAATACTATTCTTTTATAATAAGCAATACAGCTAACCATTTTAACTGATTCTGAAATATTTTCTAGCTGTGCCGAACATCCACGATAGGGAAATTCAGAATCATACTTGCCATCGTTAAGTATTGGATACACGTCTCTATACGATGTAGTTGAGCAAGAAAGAGAAAGTACACTTAAAAATAAAATACTCAATATAAGTTTTTCAGAATACATAATTGCTCATTGACTTTGGAAAGTAGATCTTGTTTTTACCAAAGTATAAAAGGGATATGCAGTAATGCAAATATTGAAAACTTAAGCGCTGTCTCCTTCCTTGTTGTCGGTGACAATGATCCAAAATAGATCGCCTTCGCCACTGTATTACTCATCATAGCAAGTATAATTGCCGATGAAAATATTTTTACAGACCCATCCGATCCTTGAACGACAGACAAGATGAAAGGATCAATATCAGAAACGCCAACAATAGCCGATAAACCAAGCAATCCAGAATTGCCAATTGTTGATTTAATAAATCCGGTTATTATCGAGAGCAATACAAACATTAAAGCAAACCAAATTGCTGGTTTTACTTCAAATGGATTTTGGAGCTCCGGGATTTGTGATGCTATTACACCCTCTTCTTTATTAAATATGACAAGCGATAAAAGCACGCCTGTAGCAAATAATATGACTAAAGGAAGCCAAAGATTTGGAAAAAAAGAATAATTAATAAACCAAACTAAAACAAGTACGCGCAAATACATAACACTACATGCAAGTAAAGCGGCTTGTAATGCGCTCCCCGCTCGCTCAGGATTGTTACGCGCCATTCTACCTACTGAAAGCGCTACTGCTGTGCTAGAGACTATTCCACCTAAGAGCCCTGATAACCAAAGACCAACTTTTTCTCCAAATTTTTTCTCTAACAAATAACCTATAAATCCTAAAGTTGAAACTATAATAACAATTTGCCATACTTTTGTTGGATTTATATTGAATTGAGTAAATTCTTTGTTTGGGAGAACTGGTAAAATAATTAATGTTACTAAAAGAAATTTTACTGTTGCAAGAAATTCAACTTTACTGAGCCGCTCAACATAGGATTCTAACATCGCTTTTTCCGAAAGCAACATCGTATTCATGACGCCTAACGCCATCGCAATCCAGATATCTACAAGCATAGCAAGCGCACCAGTAATAAAAGTTAGAAGCGCTGATATTTCACTTGTCGAACCAAATCTATCTGCTCGAATTTTTGCCACATATGCAATGCCTGTAAGCGTTGCAACTGCAAGCAATCCCATTGGCAACATTGCTGTTGCTCCAATCTGATATAGCCAAGCGCAACCAAATCCAAACATACTAATTATCGGATGTGTACGGACGCCTCCAAAAACGAGTTTTTGATCAACTTTAATGCTTTCTCTTTCCAGACCGACAAGAAAACCTAAAGCTAACGCAACAACAAACCGTAGTTGCGTTGTCCATTCAATAATTCCTAATTCCATATTTCACCTGATTAATTATTTAAAAGTATCGCAACTTCAACTTCTGTAACATCTAAAACTTTTCTAATTTCATTCGGGTCAATTTGTATGATAAAACCCCGTTTCCCACCATTTATATAAATTTTAGGTAAATCAAATATAGTCTTTTCAGCAAAGATAGGCAATTTTTGCCGGATTCCGAATGGACTTATTCCACCGAATTGATAACCTGTTATGCGATGTGCAGTGTTTGCATTACAAGGAGCAATTTGTTTTGTTCCGATTATTCGAGCTAATTTTTTTGTTGAAACCTCTTTATCTCCTTGCATTAAGACTATTAATGGATTCCTTTCATCCGTTTCAAAAACCAGCGTTTTTATTATGTGATGCTCTGGCACATTAAATTGTTTTGCAAATTGATGTGTTCCGCCGTGTTCTTCATATTTATAAAGAAATGGGATAAAATCAATTTTCCACTCGCGAAGAACTCGTATTGCAGGAGTAATTGGATAATCGCTTTTTGACATTAGTATTTTACCACAGAGGACACAAAAGTAACAGAGTTTTTTATATATGTGTATCTTCTATACCTCTGTAGTTTTTTAAAAAAATGATTTAGTCGTTTTTTTTAAATAACAGTCGCTTCTTTCAGTTTTGCTAATTCTTCTGCCGAAGCTTTCTCCACATCTGCATGCAAACTGTTTCCTTGCGCATCCATTGTTACAATAACGGGAAAGTCTTTTACACGCACATGCCACATTGCTTCGGGCACACCGAATTCAAGAAAATCTACTCCTTCCACCTCTTCAATGCACTTTGAATAATATTGCGCCGCTCCGCCTATTGCGCTTAAGTAGACTGCGCCAATATCTTTAAGTGCTTCTAGTGTTTTCTTTCCCATACCGCCTTTGCCGATTATAGCACGCACTTTGAATTTGCGAATAACATCGCCTTGGTATGGCTCTTCACGTATGCTTGTGGTAGGTCCCGCGGCATTCATAAACCATTTATCGTCTTTCTTCAATGCAACGGGCCCGCAATGATAAATCGCTCCGCCTTCAAGATTCACCGGCGAATCGTGCGTCATCAGATGATGATGCAAAACATCTCGACCCATGTGCATAACGCCATTTAAAAGTAAAACATCGCCGACTTTAAGAGCGCGAGTCTGCTCTTCCGATATCGGGAATGTCAATGAAATTTCTCGTCCGGTAAGCGGCAGGTTTTCTTCTTTTGCCATGCGCATTACAGGTGTATCTTCTTTGTATAACCATCGTTTGATTGCTCCAGTTTTTGCATCGAGAATTACGCCTAACCGGCGATAAGCCCAGCAATTGTACGCAACTGTTACAAAAAAACTCGCCGGCAAACGATGATATGACCCAATTTTACAACCTATCAATGTTGACAAACCGCCAAAACCCATAGTTCCGATATTTAATTTATTTGCATTTTGTAATACGTAATCTTCAAGTTTGGCAAGTTCAGGATTCGAATTTATGTCATCTAATAATCTGAAAAGTTGTTGTTTTGCATAATGATAACCCGAAGCTCTATCACCGCCAATAGCAACACCAATTGCTCCTACACTGCAACCTTGCCCCTGCGCCTGCCATACAGCGTGCAATAGACATTTACGAATACCATCCATTGTTCTATCTGCTCTACCGAGATTAAACAATTCGCAAGGCAGTGAATATTGTATACTTTTATTTTCACACCCTCCGCCTTTGAGAATTAAGCGAACTTCAATTTCTTTTTTCTCCCATTGCTCAAAGTGCATAACCGGGCAACCTTCGCCAAGATTATTGCCGCTATTTTTTCCTGTTAAAGAATCAACAGCATTCGGTCGTAATTTGCCTACCTTTGTTGCTTCAGCTATCGATTCCTTGATTTCTTTCTGCATCTGAATTTGATTGATACCAGCAGGAGTTTTTATTTCAAACGTAGGCATACCGGTATCCTGACAAATCGGAGCTTCATTATCGCAAGCCATATCCGTATTTATTGCCATTGTTTGTAAAGCAAGCATTGCCTGACTTCCGGGAGTTTCGCGTTCTATTGCCCATTTCAACGCTCGCCTTATATCTGGTGGTAAATTTGTAGATGTTTCAGAAATTAATTGAAGCATGCTTTCTTTAAATTTAGATATAGGCGCAACAACTTTTTTAGTTGTAGATTTTTTTCGTGTTGCTTTTCTTATTCTGCTCTGTTTCTTGTTCAGCTTTCCCATTTTTTTCATTGATTTCTTCTTCGCCATATCCATTCTCCTAAGATATTAATCTTCTTACTTCTTACTTCTTACTTCTTACTTCTTACTT
>JBBIII010000103.1:0-6850 GCA_037446575.1 Ignavibacteriales bacterium | reverse complement strand
TTTCCTCCTGACACATAACAGGACGAACAACACAACAATGCATTCAAAAACCATGTTCATCTATTCATCCTTTCTTTCTGTCAGGACGAAAGTCCTGACAGCATGATCGATCAGGACATAAGTCATGACAGCAGAACTATACGTCGCTGGTGTCAGGAGTTTCCTCCTGACACATAACAGGACGAACAACACAACAATGCATTCAAAAACCATGCTCATTTATTCATCCTTTCTTTCTGTCAGGACAAAAGTCCTGACAGCATGATCGAGTCCTGACAGCAGTTTGCAAAACAGTGCGTAGTACATATCATAAATTCATTTTTCTTCTTTAATATGTGGAAGCGAAAAGTAAAACGTCGCTCCTTTACCAAGCTCACTTTTTGCCCACACTCTACCGCCATGTCTCTCCACAATCCTCTGGACAATAGCAAGACCAACTCCAGTTCCCTCAAATTGTTCGTAGCTATGTAGTCGTTGAAAAACACCAAAAAGTTTATGCGCATACTGTGGATCATAACCGACTCCATTGTCGTTTATGGAATAAACAGTTTCATTTTCATTTACTTCACCTCTAATAATAATTTGGGGTCTTTCTGACTTTGAGGAAAATTTTATTGCATTAGAAAGCAAGTTTGCCCACACATGACGCAATAAGACCGTATCTCCAAATGTGTGCGGTAAATCTTGAATCTCTAAAATTACTTTTTGCCTTTTATCTCCATCTGTTAATTCACAATACATCGAGTGCACTATATTCTTCATATCAATTTGCTGAATTTTTAATTCAGAACGATTAATACGAGATAATGCCAGCAAATCATCAATTATAGCTCCCATCCTTTGTGTGTTAACGCTAATAACATTAAACAATCGTTTTCCCTCATCATCTAATTGAGGATAATATTTCTCTAAAATAATTTTACTAAATCCATCAATTGCCCTTAATGGAGCTCGAAGGTCATGTGAAACTGAATAAGAATATGCCTCTAACTCCCTATTCACTAATTCAAGTTTTTGTCGTTCAGCTTCCAGCGCATCCGTTGTTTCATTTAAATCTTCTATCATGTAAAGCATGGCTTTTTCACTTTTACGAAGCTTCACTATTTTTTCATCAAGCTGTTTAGTGCGTTCAGCTACAATTTTTTCCAAATCATCTTTTAAATCCCTTAAGTTTTTCTCAATTTGATTTTGCTCTTCCTCCAATACTTTCTGCGCCGTAACATCCATTATATTGCCATATATACGAACAATTTTACCATTTCTTATTTCTGAATAACCTGATGTTCTAACCCACTTCAACGTTCCATTTGCAGTTATGAGTCGTAAAACGAGGTCGTAGGATTTACCCTCGTTCAAAGTTTGATTAAATGCTTCGTCAATTATTCTTTGTTCATCAGGATGGTAAAATTTTATATCGTTATCCTTTAATGACGGATCATAATTATTACGTGAAACCTCATGTATATCATAGACTCCGTCTGTCCAAGTAATTTTCTGTGTTTCCACATCGTAGTCCCAACCTCCTACTTTAGTTACTTTTTCCATTTCATTCAATAATAATTGTTGATTATACAGCGATAGAACAGTTTGTTTATGGGCGGCGATTTCTTTTTCAAGGCTCTTTGTTCTATTCTTAACTTCTGCGCGCAAATATAATATCGATAACATTGATAAAATCAATATGAATGGAATTAAAATGTAGGTAACTATTTCGATCATTTTTTCATAGTCGATAACTTTTTCCGTAGTTGGACCAAACCATTTTTGTTGAATATCATCGTATGTTTTATTCGCTATAATAATTGAAAGCCCCTCATTTAACAAAGACAGCAATCCTGCATTTCCTTTTCTAACAGCAAAGCAAAATTCTTGTCTGAATTCATAAAGCGGAATATCGAGCGGGACAATTGTCTTTATTCCAATCTCTTTAAGAAGATAAATCCCCATTATACGCTGAGCGATTACAACATCGGCTCCGCCTGCTTCTAACTCTTTAAACGCCTCCTTAAATGTATTTGTTGTGATAATATGATCTGATATATTATTTCGCCGCACAAATTCCTCGGCATTATCTCCTTTCATCACAATAACTTTTTTTTCTTTCAACTCTTCCACAGATTTTATTCTTGCGCTCCCCTCTTTTACAAACATCGCTCCATGTAAGGTTAAATATGGGAGTGTGAAATCATATATTTGTTCACGCTCAGGGGTTCTACCTACTAACGGAAGCGCGTCAATTTTGCCGTCAGCCAAATCTTTTTTGATTTTATCCCATATTCCTATTTTGACCTTGACTTCAATGTTAGCGGCTTTTGCTGCGGCAAGAAATAAGTCAATGGAAAAACCTTCTGCTTTCCCTTTTTTATTTATTTTACAAAATGGCGGATAATCGGGTTCTGAAGCTATTGTAATTTTATGAGGCGTATTTTTATTTACTACTTGCGCTAAGTTTTCATTTGCAAAGCATACAAGTATAATTAAAACAAGAAATACTATTCTTTTTGTTTTGTATTTTTTCATAATTTTCATATCTCCGAATCGTTGCGGCACTGCGAGATTTTTTTTCTCGCTAAGACGCAGCGAACGCTACGTTTAGAGTTTACCCTCATTTTTCATCTCCGCGTCTCTGCGACTCTGCGAGATTTTTCTCTCGCTAAGACGCAGCGAACGCTACGTTTAGAGTTTATCCTCATTTTTTATCTCCGCGTCTCTGCGACTCTGCGAGATATTTTCTCTCGCAACGTCGCAAAGAACGCTACGTTTAGAGTTTATTAGCTATTCGCGTTATACCATCTTTTAATAATGCTTCATTAAAGTTTATTAATAAACCGAGTTTAATGCCTGTAATCTTCAGATATGTCAACAATTGTTTTTTATGCACCGGTAAAACAGTTTCTACAGATTTTAATTCTATAATGACTTTCTTTTCCACGATTATGTCTGCTCTAAATCCGAGTTCTAATCTAATTTCTTCATAAACAACTGGTATTGCCAATTGGCGTTCATAGTAAAGATTATTTTTATTCAATTCGTAACATAATATTTCTTCATAAACCGATTCTAAAAGACCAGGTCCAAGTTCTTTGTGAATTTTAAAACTACAATCAAGTATAACAGTAGCTATTTGATTTTCATTCATAATGATTATCTCCGCGCCGTTGCGGCGTTGCGAGATTTTTTCTCGCTAAGACGCAGCGATCGCAACGTTTATTATTTATCCTTATTTTTTCATCTCCGCGTCTCCGCGACTCTGAGAGAATTTTCTCTCGCAAAGACGCAGCGATCGCAACGTTTATTATTTATCCTTATTTTTTCATCTCCGCGTCTCCGCGACTCTGCGAGATATTTTTTCTCGCTAAGACGCAGCGAACGCTACGTTTATCTTCTCTTCAATTTTTCTATCTCATCTCTTAGTTCTTTCATTCGCAGTTCTCGATCGATCGTAGCATCATGAAATCTCTCCAATTCGATTATCCTTTCATTCAATTCTTTAGTTTTTTCAGCGACTTTCTGTTCCAACTCCTCATTTATCTTTTTTATTTTTTCCTCTATCAATTTACGCTCGGTAATATCTTGTATAATCATACTCGTCCGTTCGTTTCCATCTTTATCTTTAAAAATCGTTGATGTTATTTCGCCTTCAAATTTGGTTCCATCTGCGCGAATAAATGTTAATTCGCCGCTGGCAAAGCCAGTTCTTTTTCTTTCTTCTAACAAGATAGGTAACCGAGGATCAGATAAATCTACAAAGCCACTCCGTCCCAGCTTACAAATTTCATCTCTTGTTCTTCCAAATAACCAACATCCATAATCATTTACAGAAAGGACAGTCCCATCGGGTATGGTTAGTAGAATCGCAATTTGGCTGTTATCAAAAATTGAGCGATATTTTATCTCGCTTGCACGCAGAGCTTCTTGTGTTTTTTTCCGCTCATAAGTCTCAAAATAAAGCGAAACAAAAGACGCTAACGTAATTACCATCTGTTGTTCATCAATGAGCCATTTTCGCTTAGTCCCAACTTGTTCGAAGCTCAGTAATCCGAATAATATTCCGCTGACAAAAATTGGAACGTCTATTAATGATTTAATATTGTTCTCATCTAAATAACTTATAGGTATATGCTTCGTTTTTGTATCATTGTAGACATCTTCAACGGCTATTACCTCTTTTCGTTTATGCGTCTCAACGTATTCTGGAAATTCCGAAGAGTTCAAAATGAATCCGCTTGTATGACAATTCTTACTTCTCTCATATAATTCAATGCAATTAATAATGTTAAAGTCTTCACTATATTTCCATATACTTACTCTTTCGATATTCAGCATCTGAGTTGATAATTCTGTAATTCTATTAAGGTTTTTTCTTAAGTCCTCTGAAAAATAGTCGGTGTATTTTATCAACTCAGATAATGTGGAATAATATCTTGTTTGACGGACAAGATTTTCCCTTTCTTGCTCTTCCGCCCGTCTGCGTTCTGTAGTGTCTCTTGCTATGCTTATAATTGCTGTCTTACCTTTATAAGTTATAAGACTTGAACTGATTTCAACCGGGATATTTCTTCCATCTTTTGATGTGTGATATGATTCGAATACTTGATGTAAGTCTATCTGCATATTCTCAACAAGATAATTTATATGTTCTGGCTTTAAGTGAACATCAATATCTTGTATTTTCTTTGAAAGTAGTTCATCTCTAGTATAACCTAATGCCTTGCAAGCGGCTTCGTTCACATCCAATATCGACGTATCAAAATCAATTACCCAAACAGTATCATTCATTCCGTTGATTAAATTTCTGTATCTTGTTTCGCTTTCAATGAGCGATTTCTCAACCTTTTTTCGTTCTGTTATATCCTGTCCAATTCCAATATTGCTTCCATCTGCAAGTCTTCTATTAGTCCAAACCGTGTCTATAACTGTTCCATTTTTTGTTGTTGTTTGAAATTCTTTCCATCTAAGATCACCGGAAAGCATCCAATTTAGCGCCTCTTTTCGTAATTGTGGATCGGGATAACAAACTTCTAAAAGATTTATATTAGAGAGCTCTTCGAAATTCCAACCTAATGTTTCAATAAGAGCTTTGTTTGTTTTTTTAAAATTCCCATCTTTATCAAAGTAAGCTATCATAATAGGGATATTATCAAAAATTGTTTGCAATAAGTCGCTTTGCTCTTTTAGCATTGTCTCTATTCGTTTTCGCTCAGTAATATCTCTGCCTACCGCTAATATCCTATTTTTACCGCCAATTTCTGTTTTCTTTAATTGCATTTCTATCCAAAAAGTGGAACCATCTTTCCGGCGCGCAAGCCATTCGAAAATTTGAGGACCTTCTAAAATCGCCTTTTTAATTAATTCTTGAGCTCTTTTTTCTGTGTATGGTTCTATATTTGCGCTAAGATCGCCAATATCGCCTTTCAATACTTCTTCTTTTATATCATAACCATACATATTCAACATTGCTTCATTGACATCTAACATTTTTCCAGTATCTGCGTCATCAATAAAAATTGCTTCTTGAGTTGAATTAAATATTTCTCTATAATTTTTTTCACTTTCGCTAAGCGCTTCTTCAACATTCTTTCGATCAGTAATATCTTCAGCAACACCTTCTATCCATTCTTTTTCAGGGAATATTCTTGCTGAATATTTTGCCCAAAATATCGAATGATCTTTACGATAGAACCGAGCCTCAAAATTATTAATAAATCCATTTTTCTTTAACTCATCTATCATTTTTTCGCGCGTTCCCGCATCAACATAGTTCTTTGATGTTACATATTCTTCAACAAATTTATCCCGATTATCGTAACCAAACATTTTCGCTAATTGCTCGTTGCTTTCAAGTATCTTACCATCCGAAATCCTTGTCCTGAATAACCCGACCTGTGCATTTTGGAATATATTACGGAAGGTTTCTTCGCTTTGTTTTATTCTTTCTTCCGTTCGCTTTTTCTCGGTAATATCTTCACCAATAGAAAGTACACACACAGAATCATCAGTATTTGATATTAAAGAGTTATTCCAGCTAATTAATTTTTTTTCTCCCGATTTTGTTACAATAAGATTTTCATATTTTTGAGTAATTAATTTATTAGTTGTTATTTTATTCCATACAGAATATAATTCATCGCGTTGTTCCTCAGGGATAAAATTTTCTATCCATAATTTTCCTATCACTTCCTCTGCTTTATAACCTGTGATTTCTTCGGCAAAAGAATTAAAAGTCAATATTTTAGAATTTTCTCCAAGTATAACTATTATATTAGGCGCAGAACTAATAATTAACTCAGACCATGCTTTTTCCTTTTTTAACGCTTCATTTTTTTGTTGTAATATCTTTTCTGCCTTTTCAAGCGTTGTAATTTTATCCTCAAGTTTCCGTATAAGAGCTTCGTTATATTGTTTTAGAAAAATTTTTTCTTCGTGTAATACAACAGATTCTTTTTCCGATTTTTTATTCTTATGTTTTTTAAGTATTTCATCAATTTTTTTAATCAGAATGCTATATTCCATCGGTTTAACAAGAAAATCATCTGCGCCTAAATTCAATCCAAGTTCTGCATCTTTTGAATCTGTATAAGTCGCTGTATAAAAAATAAAGGGAATATTCTTAAGCTTTTCATTTTTGTGCCATTCACGACATAAAGTAAAACCATCCATAACTGGCATCAGAATATCTGAAATTATCAAATCGGGCGGGTTCTTCAATGCAACTGATATCGCCTCAGCGCCATTGCTAACTGATAATGGAATATATCCGCTTGAATCTAAAATTTTTTCCATTAGGTATCGATTTTCAGCTTTATCATCAACAATTAGAATTTTCATATTAACCTCTATATTCATTTAT
>JBBIII010000102.1:0-7058 GCA_037446575.1 Ignavibacteriales bacterium | reverse complement strand
AAGATAATGAATCAAATCAAAATTGTCAAGCTCATATTATTTTCGTTGGGAAGTCTAAAAAATAGTATAACATTTTTTTTGCAGTTGTGTCAATATTTGGGTAAATTGTGCAGTGAATAGGAGAAAAAATAATTAAAGGAATATATGACAAAACCGCTGAATATTCTTTTTTTATCGAGTGAGGTAGAACCATTTGCCAAAACGGGAGGACTTGCAGATGTATCGAGCGCGCTTCCGAAAGCTATAAAAGATTTAGGGCACGAAATCAGAATTATGATGCCGCGATATAGATTTATCGGCGAAAGAAAATTCCGATTACATGACATAATACGATTACGCGAAATTCCAATTCCAGTTGGATCAAATAATGAGCTTGGGAACGTAAAATCTTCATTTATCAGCAACTTAAAAGAGAAGGTCCAAGTTTATTTTCTTGATAACGCAACATATTTTGGTAGGGATGGGATTTACCAAAGTCCGACGACAAAAAAAGATTATAAAGACAACGATGAACGTTTTATTTTTTTCTGCCGTGGAATTTTTGAAACATTAAAAAGACTTGGATGGCAACCCGATATTATACACTGCAATGATTGGCAAACAGGTTTAGCTCCTGCATATTTAAAAACTCTTTATGCGAACGACCCGTTTTTTAAGAATGTAAAGACCGTGTTCACCATACATAACATGGCTTATCAAGGAGCATTTCCAAAAGAGTCATTTAATAAGGCAAATTTACCCAAGAATTTATTCCATCAAGATGGAGTCGAAGCGTACGGTAACTTTAATTTTCTGAAAACTGGCTTGTACTTTTCTGATACTATTACTACAGTTAGCGAAAAATATGCAAAAGAAATTTGTTCTTCTTCGGAAATTGGCGCCGGCTTAGATGGCTTGCTAACAAAGCGACGCAAAGATTTACACGGCATTCTGAATGGAATTGATTATCATACATGGGACCCGGCAACCGATGAGTTTATTTACAGAAAATACGACTTGAAGTCAATCGAAGCAAAATCCGATAATAAACAAGCATTACTATCGAAGCTTAATTTAGAGTTCTCAGAAGATCGGCCGGCAATTGGAATGATTAGTCGGTTGGCAGACCAAAAAGGGTTCGATCTTCTTTTTGAAATTTTTGAAGACATTATTAAGCTTAACGTTAGTTTAATTTTATTAGTCGCAGGCGATCACGATTACGAGAAAAAGATAGAAGCATTAGAGAAGAAATATCCTAAACGAGTTTATGTATTAATAGGATATGACACCGAGCTTGCTCATATGATAGAAGCAGGAACAGATATGTTTTTAATGCCGTCTAAGTACGAGCCTTGCGGGTTGAACCAAATGTATAGTATGCGTTATGGAACAATCCCAATAGTACGCTCAACAGGCGGATTAGACGACACTGTGGAAGATTATTCAGGCAATGGAAAAGGAACAGGATTCAAATTTGAAAAATATGAATCTAAAGATTTATTGAAAGCCATTCAACGCGCTCTTAAAGTTTATCAACAGCCCGAAGAATGGAAAAGAATAATGCGCAATGGAATGCAAAAAGATTTTTCTTGGGAAAATTCTGCAAAAAAATATTTAGCGTTATATAAAGAATTACTAAAACATAATTAGTAATTCGATGTAAAATTTTATGAAATTTCCCCAACAATCAGTTCGCGTATTTTTTTTACTGAAGCACATAGCAAAAAATTTATATAATATATAATTCGAAATCAGGAAATTTTATTTTGAAACCCGCATACTTTATCCCGCTTATTTCAGCATTATTTATTTTTTTAGGTTGCAACAATACACCTGACCCAGTCGGCGCTTCTTTTTTCCCTAAGAGCGATTTTGAAACAACTCGCGTTGACACTTTCCGCGCTACTCAACACACATCAACAAAATATCTATTAAATACCCGATATGCCGATAGAATAATGTTGGGTATCAATACAGCAAATAATTCTTGGATATATACAGCGTGGTCTTGTCTAAAATTTAATTATTTACCGGATTCACTTTTTGACGCCACAATTGACAGCGCTTATATTAAGCTAAAAAGGAATTTTACTTTTGGGGACACAACCACAAATTTAAGTTTTAACGTCTATGAAGCTCTTTTGAATTGGACTGGCGATTCGCTTGCATACGATTCTCTAAAAAATCCCGGCATTTATTACAGCAATCTGTTAAATACAAGTTTTTACGAAGATACGGATGGTTGGTTAATTATTAATATGCAGGATACAGCGATTATACGATCATGGTTCAATCCAAATTCCAATGCGAATAAAGGAGTGTTCTTAGGACCATCAGAAACAGGTAATAAAAAACTGATAAAAGGTTTTTATTCATCCAATACTCAAGACACTTCATATTTGCCAAGGTTGATTGTAAAATACAGAAAGAACGATTATTCAAATACTTACATACATACTATTGGCATATCAAGATATTTATCTGACCTCTCGACTGGAGCTTTTCAATTTAGTTTAGATACTATGCTTAATATTCAAAATGGCATTGCTTACCATGGGAATTTATGGTTCGATAATTTTAACATGTCTCGTCAAACATCAATCTATAGAGCAACTTTAGAATTAAATCTTAATAACTCAATTTCTTCTGTCAATTCTAACATTTATCTTTATGCAACAAGAACAAACGCCGATGGTTCAGTTGATTTTAATTATTTTGCCAACGAAGGCAAGCCAATCGGTTCGAATACAAATCCACAAGTATATCAATTTGAAATTACGCACATAGTAACTGCTTGGAAAAACGGTGCTACAAATCCAAAACTCGTTTTATTTGGAAAAGAACAAAATCTATCTTTTGATTTATTTAGATTTTACGGTTCTGGAACAAATATACAAGAACTTAAACCTCGAATCATTGTTACATATTTCAGTAAATAAATAAGTAAATAGATGACAAACTTAAAAAAAATATACGCATTTATCTTTCTTCTTACGCCAATTATTAGTTATGCTGGCGGTTCAACGTATTCACGCTTCGGGTTAGGTGATATTAAACGATATGGTGATAGTCGACTTTATGCGATGAGCGGCACAGGAATCGCTTTAATTGACGATGGATTTATAAACGGATTAAACCCAGCCGGGATGGCGCGTATTGCATATACAAGATTTTCTAGTGGTTTTGAATATAATCGATTTTCGTCTAAAGATGAAAAATATTCATCTTCATATTCGACTGGCGGCTTTCAAGGATTATCGTTTGCAATTCCGATCTCAACAGATAATGGAATCGTTTTATCAATGGAGTCGTCGCCATTTAGCACGGTTAATTTTGCTACAAAATTTTCTCGGTTCGATAATGTGATTGGTTTGACGCAGAATCAAAATATTTATGGCAGTGGGGGCATATCTAATCTTGGATTAGCGCTATCTGGATCAATTTTAAATACACTTCATATCGGCGGAAGTTTTAGTTATTTATACGGGCGCACACAGAATTATCTTACTTCTTCTTACGAAAGTTCCAATTTTGTCAGCGCAATATTAGATGAGACAATTTATTATTCAGGTTTTCGATGGACTTTCGGAATAATTTATGAGGATATTCATGCGCTTTTCAATTCTCCTTCATTAAGAAATCTAAGCATCGGAATGACATTTTCTGCCGGAGGCAGACTCAACGCTGAAAAACAAAGTATTTATTCATCCATCGATAGCATTTTTACAAACAATGGTTACGCTGAAATTCCAATGACAATTGGTTTTGGTCTTTCTTATTTAATGAAAAATAATTACCGCATATTAGGCGATATCTATCTTGAAAATTGGAATAATGCTAAACAATTTGAGTCGCAATCTGACTATTTGCGAAATTCTATGCGTATTAGTGTCGGTTTTGAAAAGAAACCTTTGCGAACAGCTGATTCATATTTATCAAAGCTTACGTATCGATTAGGAGCGGCATATCATTCTACTTATTACAAAGTCAATGGAGTTGGAATTGACGAGTGGATAATGAGCTGTGGCTTGGGGCTTCCAATAGGATTTGAGACAAACCTAAATCTCGGTTTGCAGATAGGGATACGAGGCGCAATAGAAAATAAATTACAGAAGGATACGATTCTTAGATTTTCTGCGGCTATTTCGGCAAGCGAAATATGGTTTTTAAAGTTTGAAGAAGAGTAAGAAATATGATAGCAATTGGCAGCGACCACGCTGGTTTTGATTATAAAGAAAAATTAAAAAACCTTTTAGAAGATTTAGGAAGTCAATATCACGATTTTGGGACATATACAAAAAGTTCGATTGATTATCCTGACGTAGCGCATTTGGTTTGTGAGTCTATAATGGATGGTAAATACGAAAAGGGAATTTTAATTTGCGGCACAGGTATAGGAATGTCAATTGCCGCAAATAAGCACAAGGGAATTAGAGCGGCTGTGTGTGAGTCTGTAGAGTCGGCAAGATTATCGCGCGACCACAACAACGCGAATGTTTTATGTTTTGGCGAAAGAATTACAAAGTGGGAAACCGCCGAACAAATTGTAAAGGTATTTCTTTCGACCTCATTTTCTGGAGGCGAAAGACATGTTTGCCGAATACAAAAAATTCACTCGCTTACAAATCTTTAACAAACCAAATGCAGGAATTTTCGATGAACAATCTAAAATCTGTTGATGCTGAAGTTTATAATGCAATTAAGAATGAATTACATAGACAGAATACAAAATTAGAATTAATCGCATCAGAGAATTTCGTAAGTCAAGCTGTATTAGACGCGCTCGGCAGTGTGCTGACAAATAAATATGCCGAAGGTTACCCTGCTAAAAGATATTATGGGGGATGTGAATTTGTTGATGTCGCTGAAAATTTAGCACGAGATAGAGCAAAGAAATTATTTGGCGCTGAATATGCAAATGTACAACCTCATTCAGGTTCGCAGGCAAATATGGCTGTATATTTTTCTTTCATAAAGCCAGGCGATACAGTATTGGGCATGAATTTATCGCACGGCGGACATTTAACGCATGGTTCTCCCGTAAATTTTTCAGGTCAATTATATCGTTTTGTTGCATATGGTGTTTCTAAAGAAACCGGTCGCATTGATTATAATGACGTTGAAGAAATGGCAAAACGTGAAAAACCGAAGATGATAACAGTCGGCGCAAGCGCTTATTCCAGAAATATTGATTATAAAGCTTTTAGAGAGATTGCTGATAAAGTCGGAGCATTTTTATTTGCCGATATTGCGCACCCCGCTGGTTTAATTGCGGCAAAATTGCACAACGATCCACTACCCTATTGTCATGTGGTATCATCTACAACGCATAAGACTTTACGTGGTCCACGTGGCGGATTAATTCTTATTGGCAAAGATTATGAAAATCCGTTTGGTCAAGTTGCTCCAAAATCTGGCCGCAAAAAAATGATGTCGGAGCTTATTGATTCAATGGTAATTCCCGGCGTTCAAGGTGGTCCTTTAATGCATGTAATTGCAGCGAAAGCCGTAGCATTTGGCGAAAATCTTCAACCTCAATATCGCGCGTATGCAGAACAAATAATTAAGAATGCAAAAGCTTTTGCAGAAGCATTAGTCAAGCGCGGATATAATATAATCTCCGGCGGGACTGACAATCACCTTATGCTTATCGATTTACGAAATAAAAATATCACAGGAAAAGAAGCACAAGAGGCACTTGATTTAGCCGGCATAACAGTAAATAAAAACGCCGTTCCATTTGACGATAAATCTCCGCTTATTACAAGTGGAATTAGAATTGGAACACCGGCAATAACAACGCGAGGCATGAAAGAAACCGAGATGGAAGTAATAGCTGGTTTTATCGATAGAGTATTAGCAAACCGCACTGACGAAGAATTGCTTAAGAAAGTTAGCGAAGAAGTAAAAACATTTTGCGAATCGTTTCCGCTTTATCCTGAAATGAATTAATGGCAAATTTTGGCAAAGCTATTCTCTTCAAGATATTCAAATCAAGAGAAAGTAACTCTGCTCAAAAAGAAATGTCTTTTTTTGAACATCTTGAAGAATTAAGAAAGCAAATCATAAAAGCCATCGTCGGCATTTTAATTGGTTCGCTGCTTTGTATATTTAATGCAGATTTTATAGTACAAGAATTACTTCTCTATCCCATTCAATCTGTTGGTTTAAAAACGCAAGTCCTTTCGCCTTATGGCATTGTTATGTTATATATGCAATCCGTTATATTCGGAGGAATAATAATAAGTATGCCATATATAATTTATTGTTTATGGGTATTTGTGGCTCCCGGGCTATTGCCTCATGAAAGAAGATATATTTCAAGAATTGTGTTTTTTACCTCTGCATGTTTTTTTGCCGGCATCGCTTTTGGATATTTTATTTTACTGCCAACGGCTCTTAATTTTTTTGCTAACTTCGGCACGCAAAATATTGTATTGAATATCGCATTGGACCAATATGTAAGTTTTATGCTTACGTTATTATTAGGCGCCGGGCTTGTATTTGAACTCCCGATGGTTTCTTATTTTTTATCAAAAATGGGTATTCTAACTCCGGCATTCTTACGCAAATATAGGAAACATGCAATTATCATAATTTTTATAATCGCCGCAATTGTAACTCCGACACCAGACTTGGTTACACAAGCCCTTTTAGCGTTGCCAATGATGATATTGTATGAAGTAAGCATATTTATTTCTAAATTATCACAGAAAAAAGATTTACCGCAAGACGAGAAACAAATTGAACTTCCTAAATAAATCAAACATATCTCTTGATACAATTCGCTCTCCTGTCGCTTCTGAGCTTGATAAATTTGACAAATATTTCCGCGAGGCAATGCATTCACAAGTTGCTCTTGTTGATATAATTGCTCGTTACATAATTAAGCAAAAGGGAAAACGCGTGCGCCCTCTTCTTGTTTTCCTTAGCGCCAAATTATGTGGAGAAATTAATGAAAAAACCTACCGAGCCGCAACGTTAATAGAAATTCTCCATACGGCTACACTTGTTCATGATGATGTTGTTGATGATGCTGATACAAGACGCGGATTAGCATCAATTAATGCTGTTTGGAA
>JBBIII010000101.1:0-7066 GCA_037446575.1 Ignavibacteriales bacterium | reverse complement strand
TAAACCGCAGGTCGTCGGTTCAAATCCGACCACCAGCTCATTGAAAAAGTAGATAATTAAAATTCAGCTGTAGAGCAGTCCCGATGTAATCGGGATAAACCGCAGGTCGTCGGTTCAAATCCGACCACCAGCTCTGGTTTAATTAAGATTAAATTTATTTTATATTAAATCCGCTATAGGCGGGTTTTTTTTATGTCTTTTATCGAAATTATTATAATTGCGTTCGGATTAGCAGGCGATGCCTTTGCTGTTTCAGTATGCGCTGGAGCTACAGGCGCATCAAAATCAATTCGTTCGATGGTGCGTATATCTTTTCATTTCGGTCTGTTTCAATTCCTAATGCCTATTATCGGTTGGCTTGCAGGATTGACCATTGTTAGTTATGTAGCTGAATTCGACCATTGGATAGCGTTTGCTCTACTGCTTTGGGTTGGAGTTCATATGATTAATTCTTCGCGTAAAGGAGAAAATATTTCTATAGGGCAAGACCCAAGTAAGGGTATTATGTTGGTTGCGTTGTCAGTTGCAACAAGTCTTGATGCGTTGGCTGTCGGATTAAGCTTAGCAATGTTACAAGTATCTATTTGGTACCCTTCAGTTTTAATTGGAGCAATTACCGGAATTACTTCATTCATCGGTGTTTTACTCGGTAGAAAGCTGTCAAAAAGATTCAGTAAATCAGCGGCTTATATAGGAGGCGTATTGCTTATTCTTATCGGTATTAGAATTCTAATTGCTCATATTTTATTTATTTGAATAAATTAAAAATCCATTGATTGTACGAGCATCTTTTTATAATTTATAACGTTTTTAAAAATGATATTTATTTCTCTATAAAATATGTAAATACGTTGCCATTGTATTTTAATTATGATTAGACTTTGAAAGGTTAATATGAATGAAGGTAAGGTTGTTCAAGTTATCGGTCCAGTTGTAGATGTTGATTTTTCTGGCGCAAAACTCCCAGAAATTTTAAACGCGATAAAAATTCCACGTAAGAATTTAGAAGGTGCGGATGAAGATTTAATACTAGAAGTGCAACAACAATTAGGTGAAGATAGAGTTCGTACAGTTGCAATGGATTACACAGATGGTTTGGTCAGAGGAATGAAAGCATACGATACCGGTTCACCAATCACCGTACCTGTAGGTCCTGAAGTTTTAGGAAGGTTAATTAACGTTCTTGGTGCGGGCATTGATGGGCTTCAACCAATACAAGCTAAAGCAAATTATCCGATACATCGTCCAGCGCCTGGGTTCGATCAATTAACTACAAAGAAAGAAATGTTTGAAACAGGAATCAAAGTAATCGATCTTCTTGAGCCATACACCAAAGGAGGGAAAACAGGGCTTTTTGGTGGAGCCGGAGTTGGAAAGACTGTTATTATTCAGGAGTTGATTCATAACATAGCAACACATCACGGCGGATATTCTGTATTTGCCGGAGTTGGTGAGCGCACGCGCGAAGGGAACGATCTTTGGTTAGAAATGAAAGAATCGGGCGTATTAGCAAAAACAGCCCTGGTTTTTGGACAGATGAACGAACCGCCAGGTGCGCGCCAACGAGTCGGATTAACTGCTCTTACGATGGCAGAATATTTCCGCGATGAGGAAGGAAAAGATATTCTTCTGTTTGTCGATAATATTTTCCGCTTTGTTCAAGCTGGCTCAGAAGTCTCTGCACTTCTCGGTCGTATGCCTTCTGCAGTCGGATACCAGCCTACGCTTGGCACTGAAATGGGCGAACTACAAGAGCGAATTACTTCGACAAAGAAAGGTTCAATCACATCAGTGCAGGCAATTTATGTCCCTGCGGATGATTTAACAGATCCTGCACCAGCTACAACATTCTCGCACCTCGACGCAACAACTGTTTTAAGCAGGCAAATTGTCGATAAAGGAATTTATCCGGCGGTCGATCCACTCGATTCAACTTCACGAATACTTGATCAGAATATCATCGGTTTAGAACATTACACAACAGCAAAGCGCGTAAAAGAAATTCTGCAGGCATATAAAGATCTTCAAGATATTATTAGCATTCTTGGAATGGATGAATTATCTGATGAAGATAAGCTAACTGTAATACGTGCGCGTAAAATCGAAAAGTTCCTCTCACAGCCCTTCTTTGTAGCGGAACAATTTACATCTTTGCCAGGACGCTACGTTAAAATCGAAGATACAATCCGCGGATTTAAAGGGATTCTCGATGGTGAATATGATGATTTACCAGAAAATGCATTTCTTATGGTCGGCACTATCGAAGAAGCAGTCGAAAAAGCAGAACAATTGCAATCGGTATAAGAATGTCGGAAAAATCATTTCATCTCGAAATAATTACTCCACGTAAAATTGTTTTTAACGGCTCTGTAATAAGCTTGAGCGTACCAGGAACTGCAGGTGGATTTCAGGTACTCCATAGTCATACACCATTGCTATCGTCTTTGAATATTGGTGAAGTTAGAATAATTGGAATCGATAACTCAGAAATTAGATATGCAATTTCCAGTGGATTTGTTGAAGTTAAGAATAATAATGTAATTCTTCTCGCAGAATCTGCCGAAAAAGCCGAAGAAATTGATGTTGAAAGAGCAAAATCGGCGAGTGATAGAGCAACTAAACGGATCGCTGAAAAAAAACCTGAAACCGATTTTAAACGCGCGCAACTTGCGCTTTACAAAGCAATGAATAGATTAAAAGTCGCCGAAAAAAATAAGGATATCTAATTTTAACGCTTACTATTAATTGTGTTCTTATTGACAATAAATGACTGAAGGAGTATATTCAACCGAGTTCTAAAATTGTGATAATTTTTTATCAACAGAATCTAAACATTATAGAAAAGTATATTTATGGATCGCGCGCAAAAATATATTTCAATCCTTCTTGAACGTTTGCCCAAGTGGGAACTTCGTTCCTATGATAATCAAACGAACTTAGATAGACTCAGAAATCGTATTTCTTCATCCCCAAATGTTCACGATGAGCTAAAAAATCTTTATCGTGTTAAAGGATTCTCAGATTTTGCTGTCAGCTTAATGTGGATTGCTGAAAAAGTTGCTAAAGACTCTACAAAAGAAGAATCTACGCTCGATGAAGAGACGCTTGTATTTTCCTTATTTCGCCAAGCAGTAGGTGAATCAACAGAGCTAACCCAAACTCCAGTGACTCAAGCAACTGAAGCTCAAACTCAAAATTTACCGGATTTTGGTGCGTTTCAAATTTCATCGTCTGAATCAATGTTTGATATATCAAGTTCACAACCCCAACCAATTGCGCAAATGGGTTTTAGCGGCGAAACACGAGGGCTTGATCAAGAAAAAAAATTCGCTCAATTATTAGAAAAATTTTTAGAATCTGTGCAGAGCGGCAATGAAGACAGGTTAACGCTTATATCTGACGTCTTAAATGAATGCAATGCTGTTGTATATTCGACATCCGCAGCAAAGGACTATAAAGAATTTTGTAGGTTGTTAATTGAATTTTTGAAATATATTTCAGACAACCAGTTTTTAGATGATATTCGTGTTATGAATATAGTGTCTAATATTCACGACCCATTTTCCCAATGGGCTCGTTTAGATACTAATAGCCGTGTAGGAATTATAGATCAAGCAATAGAGATATTACGCGATTTTAAAACAATGTTTGAATGAAAAATATGAATAAACCAAATATATATGCAGTTATAATGGCAGGCGGTGTTGGCTCAAGATTTTGGCCCCGAAGCCGAGAAAAATCACCAAAGCAAGTTTTAGAAATCATCGGCTCTGGTTCAATGCTTATAAATACAATTGTGCGTATCCAACCGCTGATTCCAGTTGAAAAGGTGATTGTTGTAACAAATAAGCTTCAAAAAGATATCATTTCAAAACAAATTCCATCCTTACCAGATGAGAATATTTTAATTGAACCGCTTGGAAGAAACACAGCCCCTTGTATAGGTTTAGCTGCTAAATGGATAATGCGTCGAGATCCTAACGCAATTATGATCGTTCTGCCTGCGGATCATATTATTCGAGATAATGAAAAATTTTTACAGGTTTTAGAACGAGCGGCTTTTGTCGCTGACACAAATGAGGCATTAGTTACGATTGGTATTAATCCCACACATCCGGAGACTGGATATGGATATATTCAATTTGATGATTCAACTGAAAATAATCCTTATTGCAGCGACGGAATATTTCGCGTAAAAACTTTTGCAGAAAAACCAAATATAGAAACCGCAGAAAAATTTTTAAAGAGTGGTGATTTTTTATGGAACAGCGGTATGTTTATTTGGAAAACTTATGTAATCAATCAAGAAATTGAAAAGCATCTTCCTGAACTTGGCGAGCAATTACATAAGTTAGAAAAAACTATTAACACTGATGCATACCAATCAACTCTTGAGCTTGTTTATGGAGTAATACGAGGAATATCAATCGATTATGGCGTAATGGAAAAAGCTTCTAATGTCTTTGTCGCTAAAGGGGATTTTGGGTGGAGCGATGTTGGCTCTTGGGATGAAGTAGTTCGCTTAACTCCAAAGGATAGCGATGGTAATGCTTTAAGAGGAACAGTTATTACAAAAGACTCTCATGGAGTATTTATTGATGCTGGTAATAAAGTAGTTGCAACAATTGGTATTGATGATTTGATTGTTGTAACTACAGACGATGCTGTTTTAATTTGTAAAAAAGGACGTTCTCAAGATGTGAAAGAAATTGTAGATTATCTTAGACGAAAACAGATAAATGAAATGTTATAATATATTTTTTTTTGTATCCTTTTTTTTAATCGGTTGTTCGTCAACGCCAAGATTTGTTGAAAACGACAAAATAACAACCGAAAAGAAACCCATTCAAACACAGTCGCCGACAAATAAGAATACTAACGAAAAAATATTGTTGGCTTTAGAAGGCATCGCATCCTATTATGCTCACGATTTTCACGGCAAAAAAACTTCTAATGGCGAAATATTTGATATGAACGCGATTACAGCTGCTCATAGAACGTTTCCATTTGGAACAAAGGTGAGGGTAACTAATCTCGAAAATAATAAAAAGGTTGTAGTGCGTGTTAACGATAGGGGACCATTTAAAGAAGGACGTATCATTGATTTGTCTCTGGGAGCGGCAAAAGAAATTGAACTCATTAAAAGCGGAACTGTGCGTGTACGGTTAGAAGTGCTTGAGTGGGGAACAGGCAAGTAGATATTAAATGACAAGAAATTTAAGTAATAATTAGTGTAGCTAACTAAAACTTAATCAAAGAAGAAATTTTTTATACCACTTCTTCTCCAATTTAAACTTCTTCTAAACTAATTAATGTTTTCAAACTTTATTTTCACCAGTGAAGTCTGTATAAATGAAATTCTGAAACCTCAAATTAGCTTACTTTTTATAAAAATAAAAACACACACAGATGATTCAAATGTTAAATTGATAAGTCGATGCTTCATTACTAAAAAAAATTGAGCTATAAAGAAAAATAAGAATTGACAACAGATTTATATAAGAAATAAAAAGAGGGCATTTTTATTCTTCTATCGAAAAAATGAATAAATAAAATTGTAATAATAAAATAGAATTCCCCAAATTTGTATAAAAACGCCATTAATTTAATTCTATATGGTCGGATTGTTGATTCATATATAAGTTTTTCATAAATTTCATTGTGTTTAGGAACATTGGTATTGTTACTGTTGTTCTTTAAAGTATGTTAAACTAATTCGGATGGCTGAATGGTTAAAATTATAAGGGGGAAGTGTAGATTTTTAAAATTTACAATTTTCATTTTAACTGTTTTAATTTTATTTTCTTTTTGGGGGTGCTCGAGGCAAATAACAGGGGCATCGTTCGTTCAAAAAAACAATTCTATCGACGAAGCTTTAACAATTCCGACTTTGCCTTTCAAATCTTCACATTTTAAAGAATTTAATTTCAATGGTATAAATAATTATTTGCCGTTAATTAAGAAATATGCAAATGAATATAACCTCGACTGGGCACTAATACTTGCTGTTATAAAACAAGAATCAAGATTTGCTCATACCGCTGTAAGTCACAAGGGAGCGTTTGGGTTAATGCAAATAATGCCATTGACACAGCTTGAAATAGCTGAAAAATTAGAATTTGGAATTGAAGAAGCTCATACACCGCGTAATAATATTAGATCAGGAATTTATCATCTTAAATCTCTTTATTCTTTCTTTAAAGATGTTAAAAGTGATGATCGAATACGAATAACATTAGCGGCTTACAATGTGGGTATTGGACGCATTTTAGACGCTCAAAAGATAGCTCAATATATGGGAAACGACCCCAAAAATTGGTCATCTATTCAAGTCGCTCTGGGTTTTTTATCGAAAAAGAGCTATACATTGCATGAACGAATTTGGGATGAAGGTTACCCACCGAGTGGCTATTTCAAAAATTGGAAATCTACTGTCGACTACGTGGAATCGATAATGAAGTATTATGAAAGTTATAATCTTGCGTTAAAATAGAAGTAAATTATATGTAAGAAATAAGAGAATAAAATGGGAACAAAAAAGATATTAGGAATTTTGATAGTCTTAGGGTCTGTTATAGCAAGTACATTATATGCACAACCCCAAAAGGGAATTTATGGAATCACAACTACGATTTCGAAGGGATTTATTTCAAAAAATATAAGCACAAGCTCTGGTTCTTTAAATCTCGGGATGGCATATATGCCGACTGATAGGATAAATCTGAGAGGTGAATTAGGTTTTCGGTCGCAAAAAGATACATCTAATTCTACAAGTTCAGAATTTACATTTACTGCAAATTGTTGGTACTATTTACAAACAACAGAAAATGTTTCAACCTTTCTTGGCGGGGCGGTGGGATTTGGCTCGGCTACGGATGTTGCAGGCAAAGGAACAAGTCTTTTAAATTTGGGGGGATATTTTGGTGCAGAGTATTGGTTTAGTCAGCGGTTCTCTTGGTTCGGACATTTTGGAATTATTTATGCCTCTTACAAGATTGCCACTAAACCAGCATCAGATATTTTTACTTCTGCAACAACAGGCGTAACTTGGTATTTTTAGGTTTTT
>JBBIII010000100.1:0-7182 GCA_037446575.1 Ignavibacteriales bacterium | reverse complement strand
CTACTTATTACTCATCTACTCAACGACTTTTAAACTCAATGACTTAAAATCACCACCTGTTATTGCTTTGCTTAGTTACCTTAATATCCTGTAGCTGAGGCGCTTTGACTTTCAATTCAAATCTGTATCCTTCAAGAATGCCCATCGGATACCATGAAAACTGCATCTGCCAACAGTGTAAATCTCGCGTAACGCTTACAGATGGAATAAAATGCTTCTTGTTCACAAAATCGTATGAGCCGCTTGTTGAAACCTGCCATTTCTCTGTTAGATTAAATGACAAACTTGCATTAATTGAAGAAGAGCGAAAATAACTTTTAGGCGTGGGCTTAGATTGTGAAAAGCTGTAACTGAGAGAGATATTCCAAGGTATGCTAAAATCAGCATCCTCTCTATCATAAATAGAATAGTACATCTTCCGTTGTGTCGGTTGTGTTGTTCCTTCTGCTAAAGCTTGTTCTTGTTCCTTTTTAACGCTTTCCGGAATTCCTACATCAGCAGGTTTTTGCTTTTTATCGCCGCGAAATGATGTCGATAGACTAAGCGAGACTGAAGTTAAATCTCCAAACTTTCCATATTCCTTAAAATTAAATTTGTTAACTCGTCTGCCAATAACTGGGTCGTACACATATAAATTATAACTTGCAGAGCCGCCAATGCCTAAATATTGTCCAATATCTGTGCGATAATTGACTCCAACTTCGCTAAATCCCATCGAGTCGGCGGCAAAATTGTAACTGACTCCAGCGCCGACATTAAGCAATTGAATCTTATTTTCTGTCCGTGCGCTGTCGCTTCTCTGATATTTCATCTCGAAATTATTTCCGACATTAAACGACCCCGTCATAGAATATTTTCTCATATTATCGCCATAAATTTGTTTGTTATAAAAAACTCCAAAAGATGGCGTTACAGCATGGCGAATTGCCGTAATTCCAAAAATATTTGGTTGAAATATTCCGTAGAAGCGTGTGCTCGTGTTTAAACCAGCATTTAAATTTCCAATAATACTTTGACTTCGTGTTTGGCTAAAATCTAATAGACTATCTAATGAATTACGCACCGGCGTTTCTGCTTGCGCCCATGAGCGGGCGTCGCTTAATGACAACGACGGCGAGACCGTAAAATAACCGAGCTTGGGAGATATTGTAAAGGATAGATTCTGATTCAACGACTGCGTTGTTGTTCGTCTAAAATTATTTACAATTTCCATACTTTGAGCTGTGCGGCTCGTTTTAACAGTATCAACATCCTTCTCTTTGCTTCGACTATTGCTTGCGTTGATGCCATAATTAAATCCTAACATTTCAACAAAGCTGAAATCTGAACTGGTTTCCGGTGTTAGACCGCGCGATTTTTTTGTTTTTCTAAAAGGAAATATTGTCCCCTGCGAAAATGAAATCGACGGCAACAATTCTCTGGTTTCATCTGTAATTAGATTTTGGTCGCGCGCTATATTGATAGTAAAACTGCGATTAGATGATTCCCAGTTTTTCCAATATGTTGCATTAGAAAGCATATTTTGTTGAAGTATATCAGTGAGATTAGGACTAAAATTTTTAAAATAAGTAGAACTCATAAATGTAAAATTAACATCAAAGCGCGAGGACGGACTTATTTGATGCATGTGCGTAATGTTTGTATAGTACTCTCTTCTTTTGGAATAATTCGGATCGCTTGTTTCACCTTCTGGAGTGCTTGTTATACGCGCTGTGATGCTCCCGCCAAATTTATATCTTAAAGCATAACGAAGCTCGGTATGGTTTTGCCAGCGTCCTCGCGAGTAAATATCAAACATTGTTGCAATATCCCAATAATCGCTTACAGCCCAATAGTAACCTAAATGACTTAAATACCAGCCATATCTTCCATCCTGCCCATATGCCGGCGCAATTATGCCGGATGAACGACCCCCGTGTGCTGGAAATACTCCAAACGGTAAAGCAAACACCGGCACATCGGCAACGTAAAAATAAACCGGCTCGGCAACAACTTTATCGCGGACAAATACTTTCATCATCGGACTGGCAAAATAGAAATGCGGCTCTTTTTCATCGCAAGTTGTGTACGTTCCATCTGCAACACAAAGCACATCGGGTTCTACTTTTTTTATTTGCTTGCCCACATAAAAACCGTTCTCCATCTGTGTATTGCCAATTATTATCTTTCCTTTCTTAGTTTGAAAATTGTACCTCACTTCATCTCCTATATATTCATCGCCGCCGTCGCGCATAATCGGTTTGCCAATTATAGAATCAGCTTTCACAGTATCCGAAACGCCCGTCGCCATAAGAGTAGCATTATCCCAATTCACATCAATCCGCTCCGCCTTTAAACCTATTGTTTGATATTGCATTTCGCTGTTTCCGAAAAGATTCATATAGCGAGTTCGGAGAGAATATACAATAGAGTCCTTGGCGGAATAATTAACAACCGTATCAACGCCGCCAACAGAGCCTCGTGTTATTGTGTCCTGAACAACTGTCGAAGCAATTGCTGAATCGCTAACAGATTTCTGCGCCAAATTAATTTCAACACAAAGCGCGAGAAGGAAAAGAATAAATATTGATGTCTTGCTCATTTCACAATTAAGATAGAAAAAAATAGGAATAAGTGCATTTCTTACTTTTAATTATCATTACGCCTAAATGCTCAAAAAGATTCTTTCGCCTTTTTAAAAGTATCTTTTATACTGTGCTGCTTTATAAAATAAATATTTTATGGGATGTTTTTTGTATTAACTAATAAATCGGCAAATTTTTTGATTGGCACATTCTTTCTGTAGCATCCTTTAATTGTTGGCAGTAATAATTCTCCCTTAAATATTATTTCGGATTTATCGCATCTAACCAGCCGCTTCGAATCTCTTTTTCATCAATAGATGAAAGATATGGCTTAATATCAATCACTGGCGAACCATCGAGCATATCAACTCCTTCTACCTCAAGTCTATTTTCAACTCGCTTAATAAGTTTGACCACTGTCAATCCTATGGGATTAGGACGATATGGAGAACGTGTAGAAAAAATTCCATGAGAGCGATTATCCGATGGAGGTGTTACAATCAACTTATGTTCTTCTATTTTATGAAAAATCCAAAGAACATATAAATGCGAAAAACCATCGATATCTATTAACCCTTCTTGGTATTCTGGAAATATTTCGATGTAGCCACATGCCTCGTGCTTAGCTCCTCTACCTTTTGGTATTTGCTCAACGCTGGTGTACGGCGTATGCATACATCCTATTGGTTTTAAAGGGAATATTGTTTCTTCACTTTTTAACATATCTGTGTTCAACATCTAAATTTCAACCTCGCTTTCATTCCCATCCTAAATATGCTTATAACTTTCTAAGCGCACGTTATAATGAAACACCATGTTTGTTCATTGTCAATAGTTGACTTTTCATTATCAACTGATAAGTTATGAGCGGCGCGCAGTTCGTGAAATTTGTT
Organism: Ignavibacteriales bacterium; assembly: GCA_037446575.1. Taxonomy (GTDB): domain Bacteria; phylum Bacteroidota; class Ignavibacteria; order UBA10030; family UBA10030; genus JBBIII01. The sequence goes on along the minus strand of JBBIII010000100.1, from coordinate 3,725 downwards.
TTACCAGTAATCTCTTTAGAACACAGCAAAGTATATCTTAAATTAGATAGCTCTTTTCCCTAACGAGTAGATTAAAATAGCAAAAATGAGTCGTCAATTTTATAAAATTGTAATAAACAGCCAGTAGATAAATGCATTTAAAATCGTCAACGGAATTCCTATTCTGGCAAATTCCCAAAAAGTTATAGTATGACGTGATCTTTTCTCAGCATTTTGAATTATTATCACATTGCTCGCGGCGCCAAGTATAAACATATTGCCTGCAATAGTACTGCCTGCGGCTAACGCCATAAAAACTTTTATCGAAACATTCAGATGTAATAACAACGGTTGAAGAAGCGCGACTAGTGGAACATTTGAAATAAACTGACTTAAAATTACGCTTACAATAATTATCACTCCCTCTGAGGTTACATCCAATTTATATTCAGAAATAATTTTCTGAAAAAATCCCGACTTCCAAACAGATTCCATTAAAATAAACATTGAGGCAAAGAAAGCAAGCGTTTGCCAATCTATTCTTTTTACAATTTTCCACCTAAGGGAGCTTCCAATAAGAATAGGCAATGCAGAAACAAGCGCAATATAAGTCAAACGAAAATCTACGTTAAGCTGTAAAATAACAGTCAGAATTTTTAACACGACTAAAACAATTACCATTTGAAGCGATAATTTAGAAAGGAAAGCAAGTTCGCGATTGCGGATAGGTTCTTGTGAATGAACCAGCGGTTTATCATGAAAATCATTCTTATAAAAAGTTCTTAGCAATAAATGCGTAATGAATAAATTTATTACGGTTGGAATAAACAACCATTTGAAAAAAGTAATAAATGGATCTTGAATTTTGCCGTTTAACGCAATTAATAAATTCTGCGGATTGCCTATCGGACTAATTACACTGCCAATTGTTACAGAAAACGCAAGCGCAAGCAGTAAAAGTTTTGGCGACATTTCATGTTTTTTCGCCAACAAAAGAACAACAGGCGTTCCGATAATTGCAAGCGTATCATTCATTAAGAAAGCAGATGCGCCTCCAAATCCGAATAAAATAAAAATTATAAGTATATCAATTGAGCGGGCGCGCTTGAAATATTTGTAAGAAACATGAGCAAGGTATCCGCTTTCTTCCATTGCTTGCCCAATTACAAACATACCAAATAGAAACAACATAACATCTATGTTTATCGCATTTAAAGCACCAGCTAAACTAATTCTTCCGGTTATTAAGACTACAATAGCTCCCATTGTCATTGCTTGCCATATTTGCAATCTAAAATTACCGACTTGACGAATGGCGATTAATAGAAATACTATCGAAAGAGAAATTATTGGAATGTTCATTTTCTGAAATGAGTTAGTTTGATAGTATTAAGTGAGGATTTTTGTCTATAACAGCCCATATCTTTTTCGCAAGAACCATTCAAGAGCAAACAGAAATATGATTAGTAAAATCATCCAGCGCGAATTCCAAATTTCTATTTCTGATGATTTTGTTGTTTCCTGCGATATAAAGTTTGGTAATGAAGAAATATCTGCGACAATTTTATTGACTTCCTCTGAATTATAGTATTTTCCGCCAGACTGCAATGCAATTTGCCGTAATAACGATTTATTCATCCGGGTTTCAATAAATTCAACATTAAGTCCGCCTATAGAAAAAACGCCTTGGTCAGTTCCAATCTCTCTTCCATCAGCCATTACAGTTGCAGTATATTTATATTCGCCTTCCGATAATTGTTCATAAGCGTTGTAATATTGTCCGCTTCCCAGCGAATTCAAACTTAGCATACTTACATCATTATGACGCTGGGCTTTAATTTCTATTTGAGCGTTATCAATTGGTTGAAAATTTTCATCATATACCTGCGCTATAAATTCAACTGCATCTTGCGTTGTAAAAATTGGTTTAACCGGCTGAACCCTTACCCTACGCGAATCTTCTATTGTAGTAAGCCACCGCAAAGAGTTGTTCAAAAAGTTGGCAAGCACAAGTTGCGAACCGCTTATCTCTTCGGAAAGCATGTTCCACCGCCATATACCATATCCTAATATTGCAACAGATTTTTTATTAAGCGCGTTATTAGCGACAATTAACGGCTCGCTCGTTTTTACTGATTGCATTCGAGTAGTTGCAAGAATTTGCGATTCAATTTTAGAGCGATAGATTCCCTGCAGGCGAAATATTGGGGGCAATTTAGACCACGCCTCTACTGTGTTAAAAGTATCGCCAATTTTAATTATTGAGTGGTTGCTTTGCGCTTCAATTATTTCAACAAATATTTGATTTTCCAACGCCGATGTATTTTCAATTGTGAATGGTAAGACGGAATTGAGCAGTTTCAATTTATTATAATCTATATTACGGCTCAGAATTATCATTATCGGTTTGTGCATATCAACTGCGTCTAAAACCATTTGCATAGTCAATAAACTACTATTGTTTGTGGGAAAACCAATTAATATTACGCAATCTGTTTCTTTCATGCTTTGGGCTGGTAAATTGCCGCCGTAGAATTGACCATTATTGCGTTCGATGTAAGTTTTGACTTCAAAATTCTTATTTTCTTCTAGCATTCTTCTAATTACAGCAACATCAGGGCTTGGCGCGCCGGCTATAAGCAATACACGCAATTTACTTTTTAATACTTTTATAAAACAACTCATCTTATTGTTTTGTGCAGTTAGTTCTCCAGCCAGAGTTGAAACGCTTACAGTCAATTTATGAAGCCCCTCCTTTTCAGGGAGAAAAAAAAGAGGAACATTATAATCCCTTGAACCATTTTCCAACAATAATGTTTTTTCATCAATAATAGATGCGCCGTTACTTAATGAAATTTGCACGCGTTCGCCGCTATATCCTACACTGCGGACTGTAATATTTATTGGCGCTTTAGTTCCTGTATAAGCGATTTCATTGCAAATAATTTTTCTAATCAGTAGATCTTGTTGCTCGCTTGTATCGCCTATGCCTATCGTAAATATCGGCAGTCCCAACTCTTCTGCCTCATATATTGGATTTTCCCCCACGGTTGAATTTCCATCGGATATTATTACAACAGATTGTAGATTAGACCCTTCGAATTCTTTCTTTGTGACTCTGAGCGCTTCTGCAATATCAGTAGTTTCGCCATTCTGCGTTAATGAATCTATTTTTAATTCTATAATGGGGCGTAATTTACTGTCGAATTTAAAAAATCTAATTTTTCCTTTTCTATTAATTTCCTCCCAAGCCGAAGATTTTAAAACCTCTTTTATGGTTTCTGAGCGCTTAATATTTTTATCCTTAATTGACATGCTTTTGGAATTATCTATTAACACTGCAATAATAGGAAGCGAGGTAGAATGAGTTACAAGTAAAAGCAATGGCTCGCCAAGTAAAAGAATTAATAAAAATAAAGCAACACTTCGCAAGACTATTAATATAGATTTAACTTTTTTAGAAATTGCCGGAACGGTGAACCTATAAATGTAGATAGCTATAGCAATAGAAATAAAAAAAGAAAAGATAATTATTATTGTTTGATAAGAAATTGACAGTTGTAAGTTTGGCATAACGAAATTTACTTTATCAACAACATTTTTATTACACACATGAATGGCGGAACGGCATTTTGAGAATTAACAACAAGCTTTGCAAAATAAATTCCGCTTGCATAATCTTGAACATTTCTACCAGAAATGCCGATGCTTTTCGTAGAAAATGTTGCAGTGTAATAACCAGCTTC
>JBBIII010000099.1:0-7314 GCA_037446575.1 Ignavibacteriales bacterium | reverse complement strand
TGCTTTGCGGTTTGATTTTACCACATAAAGATGCCACTTTCATAAATAAACCATAGAGAAGCGTCTTACATCTTTCTATAATTTTCTTAATTATTGAGAGTTTATATAAATTAGAGTATTTTATACTATGATAAGAAATTATAAAGAAATAGAATCCTTCGAACGCGAATTTCAACGAAAGACAGAAATTTCAATAGCTGACCGATACAAGATTTTTAATTCTTTATATCAACACGCCCGATCATTAGGTCTTTTTTCAGAGATTGATAAAAATGATGGATTGGAACATACTGTTGAACTCGCTCAAAAGTTAAACTCCAATGGTTCAAAAACTTTTAGCTAATATAGCATCTGCATTAGATACCGCTAATATTCCTTATATGATAATTGATGGTCAAGCTGTATTAATATATGGAGAACCAAGATTAACCCGCGACATTGACATTACACTTGGTTTAGATGATTCCCATTTAAATGAGTTGCTCGCAATTGCAGATCAACTTGGACTTGAAATTGCCATAAAAAAAGTTAAGCAGTTTGTAAAAAGAACGAACGTTCTCCCCCTTTACGATTCACAATCAGGATTTCGAGTAGATTTCATTTTTTCATTTTCACCTTACGAACAAGAAGCATTAAAGCGATGCACATCAATCAAAATCGAAAACTACGCCGTAAGATTTGCCTCAGTGGAAGATATTATAATTCATAAAATTATTGCAGGAAGACCACGCGACTTAGAAGATGTGAAGGGAATATTAAATCATCAGAAACAAAAAATTGATTTCATTTATATAAATAACTGGTTGAAGCAATTTTCAGAATCACTTGGCAAAAACTTTTTACATGATTTTAATAGTCTGAGACAATAAGTTAAACAAAAAGATTTTTTCGTTCTGCATTTGCAACTTGCCCGCATATTCTGCTGTCGCTTCTCTGCGTTTCTTGGCGTTGGCGGTTTTATTTACCGCTTTGAGATGTCAGACACTTACATATAAAAATCATAAGGAAGTGTCAGACATCTATCGCTAACAGCCAAAAGTTAAAAGCTAAATTTTTTCAGCCTCAGCGAATTTGTTACTACACTAACCGAGCTGAATGCCATAGCTCCTGCGGCAAACATCGGATTGAGCAATCCGAAAGCGGCAAGCGGAATTCCGATTACATTATAAATAAAAGCCCAGAAAAGATTCTGCTTGATTGTGCGTATTGTTTTATGCGAAAGCTGAATCGCCTGTACAACTCCCTTTAAATCGGATTTCATCAATGTAATATCGGCAGTTTCCATCGCTACATCGGTTCCTGAACTCATTGCAATGCTAACATCTGCCTGAGCTAATGCCGGCGCATCGTTTATTCCATCCCCCACCATCGCTACAATATTTCCTTCCGATTGAAGTTCCTTTATTTTCGCAACTTTACCATTTGGCAAAACCTGTGCAAATATTTTTTCGATACCAACTTGTTTTGCAATCGCTTGAGCAGTTTTAACGTTATCTCCCGTCAACATCACTACCTCAATTCCAATTTTCTTTAATTGAGTAACTGTTTCTTTTGATGTTGTTTGAATTTTATCGGCTACTGCGATTATTCCAATTATCTTTCCTTCATACGCAACAAATACCGTTGTCTTCCCAGCCGCAGAAAATTCTTCTACATAATTTTTTATTGATGAAATATCAATAGACAATTCTTTCATCATCGCTTCACTGCCAACATACATCAAACCATTTTCTATAATTCCATTTACGCCAAAACCTGTTTGCGACTGGAAATTCTGGACATCTGCCAATTCAATAGATCGCCTTTTCGCTTCTTCAACTATCGTTCGTGCAATCGGATGCTCAGATTTATTTTCCAAAGAAGCAGTAAGCCGCAGTAATTTCCACTCATCAAAATTATCTGATACTCTAATATCAGTTACAGATTGCTTGCCTGTAGTGATTGTTCCGGTTTTATCAAAAACGATAGTATTAATTTTATGCGCCCGCTCTAAGCTTTCTGCATTTTTTATCAATACACCCATAGAAGCTCCCTTTCCGGCGCCGACAATTATAGCCGTTGGCGTAGCAAGTCCGAGTGCACACGGGCAAGCGATTACAAGCACTGCAATTGCGTTGATAAGAGCGTATGAAAAATCATTACCTAAAACAAAAAACCAAACCACGAAGGAGACAAAGGACACAAAGATTACAATCGGAACAAAAACTGACGCTACTTTATCTACAAGATGCTGAACAGGCGCTTTTGAACTCTGTGCTTCTTCGACAAGCTTTATTATGTGTGCAATTACCGTCTCTTTACCTATTGCAGTAGCCCGAAAACTGATACTTCCCGTAGTATTAATTGTTCCGCCTATAACCTTGTCTCCCGATTTCTTTTCAGTCGGCATGCTTTCGCCGGTGATCATCGCTTCGTCAATTGATGTAAATCCACTCAACACATTACCATCAACTGGAATTTTTTCTCCTGGCCGCACAATCACAACATCGCCAATTAAAACTTGATCAACCGGAATATCTTGCTCAATGTCGTTTCTGATTACGCGGGCAGTTTTCGGTTGTAACCCGATTAATTTCTTGATTGCATCGGAAGATTTTTGTTTAGCGCGGGTTTCGAGAGTTCGCCCCAATAATATCAGCGTAATTATAACCGCCGCTGAATCGAAATATACTTCATTCGGATTCACAGTTGCCGGAAGCCAATGCGGAAACAAAGTAACAAACGCACTATACAAATACGCCGCTCCAGTTCCGACTGCGATAAGCGTATTCATATCGGCAGAAAAATGCCTTGCCAATTTTAGTGCTGAAGTAAAAAATCTTCTGCCAAAAATAAATAACACAGGGGTTGTAAGAAGAAGCAAAAGCTTGTTGATTTCATCCATCGTCAGCGGACTTGCGTGCATAAACCACTCTGTCATGCTTATCATATTCAAAACCATAATCGGCAAAGCTATAGATAAACTGAAATTAAAGTCACGCTTCAATTGCTTGAAGTTCTCAGAAGTATCTTCTGAAAATTTGTAATTGTCAGCAGCGATATCTTTGGGAGGAAGTTTAAGTTTATAGCCGGCTTTTTCAACTGCATTCGATAAGACATTCAACGATACTTTTAATTGATCGAATGAAAGAGAGACCGAATCAGTTGCAAGATTCACATTCGCGCTTTGCACTCCCTTAACCTTGAGCAATGTTTTTTCAACTCTTGCTACACAGCTTGCGCAAGTCATTCCCTCTACAGGAAGCGTTATATTCGTAATATGTAATTGGTTTTCAGGCAAGAGTTATTCTATCGAAACCAGTTTATATCCGGCTTCCTCAATTTTTTCTGCAACATCTTTTTTTAATTTATCATCATCGAACCAGACGCGCGCCTTGCCAATTTCAACATTCTCAACTTCAACTCCGTCTATAACCTGCAAAGCATTCGTTACGTGCATAACGCAGTGATTGCAACTCATTCCGCTGATTTGCAATTCATAAGCTTTCATTTATTTTCCTTTCTTCTTTGAAGCTTAAAAAAGTTTTATCAAATAAAATAACATCGGAACTACTCATTAGGTTTCATAGTTGATGATAAAAATTATGAACATTTATAAGTTCATTGAAATTAAAACGAACATATATTATTTTGGAACAAATGGAAAGCCAGTCTCCAATATTCAAGTTTAAAACTTATACTTTGTATGTAATACTTTCCCTTCTTTTAACAAGTTTTACAGCAACTGTTTTCCATCATCACGATACCGTAGAAGAATCAAGCCACTGTTCCATTTGTATAATTCAGAGCATCACTAATCTTCCCGTTCTTGAAGGGAATGCTACATGCACATATATAGATGAACAAACTTCTTTTATAATCATCATATCAGACGAAAAGAATTCAAGTCCTTTTCATAAGCTTGTTTATTCCGCGCACGCGCCGCCTTTATACTTCATTTAAATATTTTTTTTAAGAACACGTTTTCATCTATCTAGAAGGGATCGTGTTATTTACATTTAACTATTTTAGGAGATATTCAATGAAGTATATAAAAATATGTTTCATTCTTTTAATTATTTATTCGGTTCAACTTCCTGCTCGAGAAGCCAACTCTGAGAATCAGACAAAGAACAATTCACCCTTCGACCAGTCCAAATTTGTACCAGATATTTCATTCATTGCCGATATATCTTATTTAAGCAGAGATTTAAGTAACGATAGTTATAGCGCATTGCATATTCCCGGAACTTATTTTCCATTAGGCCATATTAATGAGGATGGTCATTCTCATGCTGGATTTAATTCGTTACGCGGATTCAATTTTAATTATGGCGAACTCTCGCTCTATTCAATTGTAGATCCTTATTTCGATCTTTTTGCCGTCATACATTTAGTGCCGGAACATGCCGGCTTGGAAGAAGCTTACATAACCACACGGAAATTACCATACGGTTTTCAGATTAAAGCGGGAAAATTTTTATCGAGCTTCGGAAGAATTAATGAACAACATACACATTCCTGGAATTTTACAGATCGTCCTTTGATTTCAAACTTGTTATTCGGAGATGAAGGGTTGAATGAAATTGGCGGAAGGATTACATGGGTTGCTCCCACCAATTTTTATTTGATGTTCGGAACTGAGATACTGACGGGTGATAACGAGATGAGTTTCGGTACGGCAAGTTTTAGTGATCCAAATAGAATTATAAAGGTTGATGAGGACGAAGGACCAAATTTATTTATTGGTTACGCACGCTCCGCTTTTGATATTGGCGAAACGGCTTTGTTGCTTGGAATCTCTTACGCGCACGGCTCCACAAAAGCAGAACACGATTTTTCTTCTACAAGCGGAGAAGGCGTCGCTATGAAAGCAAATTCAAATATTATTGGCGGCGATTTCACTCTAAAGCATTCTTTTGATGCTGTCAGATATTTATCGTTTCAAGCAGAATATTTATATCGCTTGATGGATGGCACATATTACACGCGCGATTCAATGAATGCTGTTAATATCCATGATTTGGAGAAAAACCAATCGGGTTTCTATTTTCAGCTAATCGGAAAACTCGGTTTGCAATGGCGGGCAGGTGTTCGTTATGATCTTATAAACACCAACGACGCAAAAATTGACGGCATAAAGAATTCTTTTCCAGAAAATCTTGCAAAGTACTCTGCAATGATCGAATATAATCCCACAGAGTTTTCTCGGCTGCGTCTGCAGTACAATCACGATAGAAGTAAATATCTTGAACCTAATATTTACAAGCCGTTTTCCGAAATCATTTTGCAGTTGAATGTTACAATCGGCGCGCATGGCGCTCATTCATTCTAAGGAGGAACTATGAAAAAGATATTATTTCTTTTATTATTTGCCATGCAATTAGCCTACTCGAAACAATTAAATGTTGTTACAACTTATCCTTACATAGCTGATGTCGTAAAAATCATCGGAGCGGAAAAAGTACAGGTTACAGCGCTTGCTCGCGGTGATTACAATCCGCATATAATAATCCCGAAACCATCTTTCATTGTAAAAGTGCGCAATGCGGATTTGTTGATAATCAATGGCGCACAACTCGAAATTGGCTGGCTTCCTCCATTAATCAAACAAGCAAACAATGGTAATGTTCAACCGGGTGAGAAGGGATTTTTGGATCTTTCGAACTTTGTTCAAATGATAGAAATTCCTGCAAGTGTATCACGCGAGTACGGTGATGTCCATCCCGAAGGAAATCCACACTACTACCTCAATCCTGCAAATATAATAAAAATAGCACACTCAATTACGAATAAACTTTGTGAGCTTGATATGGTGAATGAACCTTTTTATCGAGCAAATCTTACTTCATTTGTTCAAAACTGGGATAGGAAAGTTGCAGGTTGGAAGGAAACATTATCATCAATTAAATGCAAAAAAGTTATCGAATACCATAAGGTGTTCGATTATTTTCTTCAAGCATTTGATATAAACTTAGTCGGAACATTAGAACCGCTTCCCGGAATACCGCCGACAACAAAGCACATTGGAGAAATTGAAAAGCTGATTGAGCGTGAAAGAATACATTGCCTTTTGCAAGATGTCTATAATCCACATGATGCATCTAAATACATTTCAAAGAAGCTCGATCTTAAAATGATTATACTTCCTCATGACGTTGGCGCTGTCAAAGAAGCTGATGGAATTTTTCAGTTATTTGACGAGATTGTCAGGAGGTTAACACAATGACAGACATACTTTTATCCGCATTTTTTCTCTCTGTAGTATTGTTAGGAATTCATTCTTTCTTCGGTCTCGAGATTATTAAACGCGGAATAATTTTTACAGATTTAGCAATCGGACAAATGGCGGCGCTTGGCGCGGCGCTCTCTATTTTTTTCTTCGAAGGAAAATACATCTATCCAATCTCTTTGACATTTGCAATATTAGGCGGAATCGCAATTTCAATTGGTTCCAAAAAAACAATTTCACACGAAGCATTCATCGGTTTGCTTTACGCATTTGGTATATCTGGAGTATTTCTAGTGCTCTCAAAATCGAGCCACGGCGTTGAGTTATTTGACCGGCTGATGGCATCAGATATTTTATTCACCCCTCTTTCAGATATTATTGAAACAGCAATAATTTATATTGGTATCGGATTAACAATCTATTTCCTTTATCCTCGTCTTGCAGGTTTCAGGAAAGAGATGTTATTTTTCATTGCATTTGCCGCAACCGTTACAAGTTCTGTCCGCTTGGCGGGAGTATTAGTCGTGTTTGCATTGCTCGTTGCGCCAGCTTATATTTCTATTAGAATTGACAAATGGAAATTACTGCTTACAGCATGGATTATCGGAACAATTGTAAATTTAATTTCGATACTCGTTGCATACAATTTAGACTTGCCAACCGGTTATACGCTTGTGTTCTTCCATGCTTTGCTGGCGTTGAGCATATCAATTTTGTTTCCCGTTAAAACAGCGTAGGGACGTTCAATTGAACGTCCCTAACATTGCATCTGAAAGAATAAAATGAATAAAACAAAAATTTTCATTGCGCTAATTTGTAGCATCTTCTCTTTTTCCTTCGCGCAAAAAGAATATACAAAACAGAAAATAACCGACGATATCGAAATCACAAAACTTACGGAACATTCCTATATACACACTTCTTATGCTGAAATGCCGTCATGGGGAAGGGTTGCTTCAAACGGTTTAATTTTCATAAATGATGGCGAAGCGATTCTATTCGACTCACCAATTAATGATTCACTAACCAAAATTTTAGTTAGATGGATTACTGATTCTCTTAAAGGCAAAATAGTCGGATTTGTTCCCAATCACTGGCACAAC
>JBBIII010000098.1:0-7439 GCA_037446575.1 Ignavibacteriales bacterium | reverse complement strand
TAAAGAATTCAAAGGCAAAACTCATATACTTTGCGGAAAGGGAGGGATTCGAACCCTCGTAACGCTTTAGGCATTAACACGCTCTCCAGGCGTGCCAGTTCAACCACTCCTGCACCTTTCCAGTTGATTTAACTTGCAATTATGATAGAAAAAGATTGATGGAAAAGCAACGGCTAACAAGTAATCAGCATTTAAAAAAACAAGTTTTTCCATGTCTTAATAAAGTGTTATATTCAAAAAGATATTTAAGCAATTTATTTTTTTATTTTTATCTGCAACCATTGGATATCAAAATGAAAATCGGTTTTATTGCAGATATTCATGAAGACCTTTCAAGTTTGAAACAAGCGTTTTTAACGCTTGAAAAAAATAATTGCAACTATATTGTGTGTCTGGGGGATATAATCGGGTTTGCAATTCAATTCCAAAAATTTATCGAACTCAGGGACGCAAATGCTTGTATTGAAATTGTAAATGAAAATTGTGTTGCTACAATCGCAGGTAACCATGATTTGTATGCCGTTAAAAGAATTCCCGAATTCAACGCCGGATTCAGTTATCCGAATAATTGGTACGAATTGGATTATGAGACACGCGCAAAACATTCAAAGAATCAGATTTGGTTATACGAAGACAGCGAACTACCGACATTCCTAAATGAAAAATCACAAGAATATCTATTAACTCTGCCTGAATATAAAGTATTATTTTTAGATGGCATCCGTTTCCTTTTTTCACATTTTTGTTATCCAGATATTTCTGGCTCTACTATTAAGTCGCCAAAAACGCTTAAAGATATTCTTCCGCATTTTGAATTGATGAAAAAAAACGAATGTTTGTTAAGTTTTTCGGGACACGGACATCCAGAGGGTATTGTAATAACTTCTAAAGAAAAATATAGTTTTAACAAATTTGGTTCGTTTCAGATTGAAAAAGATAATCAGTGGATTGTATGTCCTTGTGTAGCTAATACATCGCGTCCTAACGGGGTAACTATATTCGATACACGTACATATCAATTAGATGTCTTGCCTTTAAATTCACCCAAAACCATTGTATAGATAAATGATGAAGAATATTAACCGATTTTTAGATAAGATATTTTTATTAAAAATATTACTCCCAACATTTCTTGCGCTCGGATTATTTGTTATGTCTATTTTTCAAATTATTATTCCAAAATTTGAAGAAATAATTTTAGATAGAAAAAGGGAAATGATACGGGAGTTGACTAATTCGGTATGGCACATTGCAAAATTGAACAACCAACAAGCAGAAGCAGGAAGTATTTCACAGAAAGAAGCGCAGAGACGAACTATAGAACAAGTTCGTAGCTTGAGATACGGCGAAGAGCAAAAAGATTATTTCTGGATAACCGATACACAGCCAAAAATGATTGTTCACCCATATAGAGAAGATTTAAACGATAAGGATTTATCTGATTTTAAAGATTCGCATGGAAAAAAATTGTTTGTTGAAATGGCTAATGTAGTAAAATCTGACGACGGTGGATTTGTGGATTATACATGGCAATGGAAAGATGATTCGACGCGCATTGTTCCAAAGCTTTCATATGTAAAATATTTTAAACCGTGGGGATGGATAATTGGAACCGGAATTTATATTGAAGACGTAAAATATGAAATCGCTAACTTAGAACAAAATGTTATCAATATTGCAATTTGGATAACGATTGCAATTTCTCTAATCCTATTTTTTATCGTAATCCAAAACTATAAAAGCGAAAGCAAGCGAGTATTAGCGGAAAACGAACTAAAAGAATCGAGAGAAAAATATAAAGCTCTTGTTGAAGCGACAACTGAAGGATTGCTTATGGTTTTAGAAGGAAAGCAGATTTACTACAACAAAACTTTGCTTGCTATGCTCGGTTATAATGAAGAAGAAACAAGTTCTCTGCAATTAAATGAAATCTTTGCAAATATTAATAAGAACGATGCTTTAGAATTTGATAACCCGGAACACTTACGCGCCGCATTAAGCAAGAATATTGAAACGTGGCTAAAAAGAAAAGACGGCTCATTAATTGATGTATTGTTGATGGCATCTCCGATTTCATTTTTTGGGCAAAACGGAGTAATAGTAATTGTAAAAGATATAAGCCATCATAAGCAAATAACCGCCGCTTTAGATGAAAGCAAAGAAAAATATTTGACTTTAACCAATCAGCTTCAGTTAGCGGTGTTTCGCACCGAGGCCGAAAAGGAGATGAAAATTATTGAAGGAAATCCAGAAGCGTTGAGTTTCTTCAATTGCGCTAACGAGCATGAAATACAAGCGATAAACTTTGGCGATTTATTTGATGAGCAAATTGCATTTAAGACAATAACCAAAGAATTGTTAGAGAAAGGATTTGTAAAAAATAAAATAGCCGCATTACGCAGAAAAAATAATACGTTGGCTGTCGTTTCGCTTTCTATGGTTCTAATTAAAGATAGCGAAGGCAGGACGCGTTATTGCGACGTTATAATTGAAGATATAACCGATAAAAAAATCAATGAAGAGAACAAAGGAAGTATAATTTCGGCTCTTGAAACGCCGCGATTATTTTTAAATCATTCCATAGAACAGTACATCGAAAATGCGGCTGTTTGCATGATGGGAGAAACCGTTGAAAAGGGGGCAAAGACTATTTCTAAAACAGGGGCTAAAGTTGTTTTCATAAAGGATAAAGATGAAAATTACATCGGAATGGCTTTTAAAGAAGATATAAGTGGAAGTATAATAAAAAATTTATCTGCCAATCAACCAATTTACGAAATTATGCGAGCGCCAATAATATCAGTTCATGATTCGTCTTTAGTATATGACGTGCTTTCGCTCTATTATGAAAAAGGGCAAAAGTATTTCGGAGTTAAAAACGAAGCAAACGAAATTTACGGTTTGATTGATATTGATGAAATACAAAAATCTCATCTTCACACTTATTTTTTATTTATTAAAAATATAGAAAACGCAGAAACCATAGAAGAGATTAAACAATATCATAGAAAACTGATGCTGTATATAAGAATGCTGATAGAAAGCGGCGCCAACGTAAGAAACATTTGTTTTTCAACAGCAACGATATCAGAAACTATTACAAAAAAAATTATTTCGCTTGCTATCGACGAATTAGGACCGCCGCCTGTTAAATTTTCTTTTTTAACATTTGGAAGCGAAGGAAGAGCTGAACAAACGCTTGTAACTGATCAAGATAACGCAATTCTTTATGAAGATGTTGAAGACACGCAGTCAGAAAAAACACGCGAATATTTCTTAAAATTAAGCGAACTTGTTTGCGATCTTCTGAACGATGTCGGCTATACGTTTTGCAAGGGAAATATAATGGCGAAGAATCCGAAGTGGCTTCAACCGCTTTCAGTGTGGAAACAATATTTTATGGAATGGGTTAATACCGCAAACCCGCAAGATTTGTTGGATGTAAATATATTTTTTGATTTAAAATTAGCTTATGGAGATGAAAAATTGTACGAAGTTTTACAGAAGTATTTGTTTAAAATACTTACAGGGAATAATGCTTTTTTTGTGTACCTGACGCAAAACGCTCTGCGAATAAAACCGCCATTTGGCAATTTAAAGACTGCAGAATATATCGACAGCAAATTAGCTTTGCTTCCATTAATAGATTTAGTCAGAATTTATTCTCTTAGTAACAATATTAAGAGTTTAAATACAATCGAACGGCTTGTTGAACTTCACGAGAAAGGAGTCTTTTCAGCATCAGGTTATCAAGATATTTTGTATGCATTCACTTTTCTTATGCAATTAAGATATAGACAGCAATCGAAAATGCTTGCTGAAAACAATCTGCCGAATAATAATATTTATTTAGCCGGATTGACTGAAATTGATAAATTGATATTAAAACGCGTGTTATCTCAAATTGAAGACTTTCAAGCTAAGTTAAGTTTAGATTTTAAAGGGATAATACAATAAAATATTTGTAAGAAAACTTGTATTTCAAATCAAGTAAATATAATTTCAAATATATAAGAAGTAATTTAAAATAATACATAAAAGAAAGGAAGTATAATGAGTATCAAAACGGAAGATGTGCGCAAAATACTCGAATCAGAAAAATTTAAAATGCTAGTTATGAAGCGCGTTTCAGTTTCATTAACGCTTACTGTGATTATGTTGATAGTCTATTTCGGATTTATATTATCAATCGCTTTCTATAAAGAATTCTTAGCACAGAAGATAAGCGATTACATAACTATCGGTTTGCCTATTGGCATTGGAATAATAATTTTTGCCTGGCTGTTAACGGGAATATATATTTACTGGGCAAACAACAAATATGATAAAAGCGTAAGAGAATTACGAAATCAAATCTTAGAAAAGTGATCACACAATTGATAATTAGCAAGGAGAAATAAATTGGAAACTTTTGAAACTACATTAGGCCATGCAAATATTGCATCAGTAATAATTTTCTTTTTGTTTGTAGCAATAACGCTATTAATAACATATTGGGCGGCAAAACGTACAAGAACAACATCGGAATTTTACGCGGCAGATAGAAGCATCTCTGGAGTTCAAAATGGATTAGCTCTTGCAGGCGATTATATGAGCGCGGCTTCGTTTCTTGGCATTGCTGGAATGGTTGCACTAAAAGGGTACGATGGTTTAATTTATTCTATCGGCTTTTTAGTGGGTTGGCCCCTTGTTATGTTTTTGATTGCTGAGCCGCTTCGCAATCTTGGTAAGTTCACATTTGCAGATGTTGTGGCTTTTAGACTTAAACAAAAACCAGTAAGAATTGCATCATCAATCGGCTCTTTAATGACTATTGTTTTTTATTTGATAGCTCAAATGGTAGGCGCAGGAGCTCTAATACAAATCTTGTTCGGCTTACCGTATGAATTTGCCGTTATAATTGTCGGGTTTGTTATGATTGCATACGTTTTATTTGGCGGAATGTTGGCGACTACTTGGGTGCAAATTATTAAAGCCATTTTACTAATTGGAGGCGCGACTTTTCTTGTAATCTTTACACTTGCACAATTCGGATTTAATCCAATCAATCTTTTTAATCAAGCGGCGATTAAATATTCTGATGCAGTTCTTTCGCCCGGCGGATTTGTTACAAACCCATGGGATGCAATTTCGCTCGGTTTAGCTTTAATACTTGGTACTGCAGGTTTGCCTCATATTCTTATGCGATTTTTTACAGTGCCCGATGCTAAGCAAGCTAGAAAATCTGTTTTTGTTGCCACAGGATTAATCGGCTATTTCTATATTTTAACTTTTGTTATTGGATTTGGAGCAATGACGCTTGTGGGACAAGATATTATAGCGCATTTTGATAAAGGCGGAAATATGGCGGCGCTCCTTCTTTCGGAAGCTGTCGGAGGTCGTTTCTTTTTAGGATTTATCGCCGCCGTTGCTTTTGCAACCATATTGGCAGTCGTTGCTGGCTTAACGCTTTCGGGGGCTTCAACGCTTTCGCACGATTTATATGTCAATGTTTTTAAAGCCGGTAAAGCTGATGAAGTCAATGAAGTTCGTGTCGCTAGAATAGCTACTTTATGCATTGGTGTTTTAGCAATACTCTTGGGATTGGTATTCAAAGGACAAAATGTGGCATTTACCGTCGGTTTAGCTTTTGCTGTTGCGGCAAGCGCAAACTTCCCTTCTTTGGTTCTATCAATTCTGTGGAAAAAATTTTCTACAAAAGGGGCGGTTTCAAGCATTATAACTGGAGCCAGTCTTGCTGTTATTCTCATTATACTTAGCCCTACTATTTGGGTTGACATTCTAAAGAATCAACAAGCGATTTTTCCGCTTAAAAATCCGGCGTTATTTTCAATGCTGACTTCATTTATTGTCGGCATAGTTGTTTCGTACTTCACTAAAGAGCCGGAAGCTCAAAATAAATTTGAAGATGAAAAACTTCGAACATATTTAGGCATCGGTTCAGAATAAATTTTAAAATATTTGGCAAGCTATGGCGGCATTCTTAGCATAGCTTGCTAAATAAATTTTTCAGATAATGAAATTGGTACACATTCTATAAAGGATATTTAGAATGAGAACTTTAGTATTTTTTAGCTTACTATCAGTTGCATTATTTTCAGAAAACATTCACGCTCAACAAGATAAACCCACTTTTGGAATTGCTTTTTCTGGTTTTATTAAGACAGATGTATTCTACGATTCACGTCAAACCGTAAGTCTGCGGGAAGGACACTTTCATTTGTATCCAGCTAATGAATTTTTAGATAGCAATAATGCGGATGTTAATGCGGCACCTAATTTTAATATTCTATCTTTGCAAACTCGTTTGGTTGGAAAAATTTCTGCGCCCGATGCATTCGGCGCAAAAACATCTGGAATTATTGAAGGCGAATTTTTTGGAACCTCAGATGCAGATGCTAACGGCTTTAGATTGAGGCACGCTTATACTAAGTTAGATTGGGAGAACACTTCGCTTTTAATTGGGCAAACATGGCATCCAATGTTTGTAATGGAGGTATTTCCGGGCGTTGTCTCATTTAACACGGGAGCGCCTTTTCAGCCGTTTTCCAGAAATCCACAAATTCGTCTAACGCATACAATTAACGATCTGAAATTAATATTGGTTGCCGCAACTCAACGAGATTTTCAAAGCTTTGGCCCCGGTCCATCAAATACATCCGTACAAAGCACATCATTTTTGAGAAATTCGGCGTTACCAAATCTTCATTTTCAATTGCAATATAAAAGCGGAGAAAATATTTTTGGAGCCGGCATAGATTATAAAAAATTAAAACCTCGTTTAGCTACCGATAAAAATATTAAAACTGATGAACAGATATCAAGCGTTTCGGCATTAGGTTATGCGAAATTAGATATTTCACCATTCATATTAAAGTTCGAGGGCGTTTATGGGAGCAATCTTTCCGATATGCTGATGTTAGGCGGTTACGCCGCTGAAAAAATAGATCCGCCAACAGGCATCGAAAAATACATTCCTATTAAGTGCATGTCAGCATGGGGAGAAATTATTTATGGCAAAGAATTAGAATTTGCATTGTTTGCCGGTTATACTCAGAATCTTGGAGCGTCAAATAATTTGACGGGGACATATTATTCGAGAGGCGGCAATATTGATTATATCTATCGCATAGCACCGAGAGCGCAATGGAATTCAGGCAGAATGAGATTAGCGTCTGAAGTGGAATATACGACGGCGGCTTATGGCTTTGCTAACAATTCAAATAAAGGATTAGTAGGACGAACAAAGTTGATTGAAAACTTACGAATACTTTGCGCGGCTTATATTTTCTTTTGAAAAGAGGAAAGAGTTCAATAAAATCTTCGCTTCTATAAACGATGTTAAATTGTCGATGTTCGATTTTATGCTCGTAGAGTAAATGTCTTGCGGAAGGGGAGGGATTCTCCCGAAGGGATACCTCGAAAAATCCTTCTGATTT